>NZ_JBDNJQ010000135.1:0-24084 GCF_051172895.1 Nostoc sp. CALU 1950
TTATCAAGCTAGGTTTTTAGGACTTGTGTGTACACCGTAGCCTTTTAGGAGAGAGATTTAGAGAGAGGTTTTCCAGATGCCGCTGAATTGTCAGATCCAATCCTCCCCAAGTAGGGTGATCCATTACCCGGATCTTTCTTAACATGTGTAGAAGCGATGTCTAAGAGGATGTTTGAAAAGTATTAGGCGAATAGAATTCGCTACTACACAAACCTAAACGCTTTGCGGCTTCCCGCAGGGTAGTCCACCTCCGTGGAAAGCGTGAAAAATCAAGAGTTTTTAACCCACGGAGGTGGGTTTTGTCTGTATAGCCGCGACTTCTAGTCGCCAGGGCTATTCAGGAGGCAGTTCTTGCTGGAGGAACCCACGTTTTAAAACGTGGGAGTGGGATTGTGATCGTGAACGCAATGCAAGTCGTGGCACTTTCCGCGACGCTCCTACGTCGCTAACGCTACGCTATCGATACAATTCGTCTTTTAAACTGGGCAATGACTCAGCAACTTTAGTTTTTATTCATACTTCTTTCCTCCTGCCTCCTGCCCTCTGCCTCCTGCCTTCTTTGTAATAATAATAGTTAGTTAAACGAGCAGAGATGTAGCTAAGTATGGATAACTCCCCTCAAACCAATTCTAGCTACCCTGTTGGGGGTGGTTTACCTGTGATTCAATATTGGGCAGAAAAAACTCTCTCACCACAAGGATTAAAATTATGGCAAACTCTCAATCATAAAAGTGCGTGTTTATCATGTGCTTGGGGTACGGGTGGACAAAAGGGGGGGTTTGTTAATGAAGCGGGAGAATATTTACAACGCTGTGCTAAAAGTGTAGAAGCGATCGCTGCGGAATTGCAACCAGGAATTAAACAAGATTTTTTCTCAGAAAATAGCATCAGTGAGTTACAAAAACTGACTTCTCAAGAATGCGATCGCTTGGGTAGATTAAGTTATCCTCTCATTCTCAGATCAGGTTCATCCTATTATCAACGTATAAGCTGGGAAGAAGTTTATGACATCGCTACACAAGCCTTTAATTTACCACCAGCACGAATTGCTAGTTATAGTTCTGGACGTTCATCTAATGAAGCTGCCTATTTACTACAATTATTAGTGCGATCGCTAGGTAGTAATAATCTAGCAGACTGTTCAGATTTGTGTCACGCACCCTCAACAGTGGGGTTAAAAAAAGTTTTCGGCTCAGGTACATCAATGGTCAGCTTAGAGAGCCTGGAACATAGTGATTGTATCGTTTTAATTGGTTCCAACGCACCTGCAAATCATCCCCGATTGATGAACGAATTGATAAAATTGCGGGAAAGAGGCGGTAAAGTAATTATTATTAATCCTCAAATTGAAATAGGTTTAGTTAAATTTGCATCTCCTGCATTTCCCATAAAATCTTTACTCACAGGAGGTTCAGATATATCTTCTTTATATTTACAACCAACTCCTGGAAGTGATGTCGCATTATTTGTAGGTTTACAAAAATCTCTAATTGAACAGAACTTGATTAAAACAGAATATCTTCAATCTCATGCACACGATTGGCAAAAAGTTATAGATTACGCTAATAATACATCGTGGGATGATATCACTAAGACCTGTGGTTTATCCCAAGAAGAAATCACAGCAACAGCTTATATAATTGGTAAATCAGCACGTGTAGTTTTTGCCTGGGCAATGGGAATAACTCAACATGCTAACGGTGTAGATAATGTTTTTAGTATTGCTAATACAGCATTAATTACAGGGAATGCCGGTAAAATCGGTGCTGGAACAATGCCTATTCGAGGACATTCCAATGTGCAAGGATTTGGTTCAATGGGTGTCACTATAAACTTGCGGGAAGATATCAAACAAGCATTATCTGAACTATTAGGAAAACCTCTAAATGAAGCTCCTGGCTATCATACCCGTGACTTAATAACAGCGGCAGAATTAGGAAAAATAGATACACTATTTTGTTTAGGGGGAAATTTATATGCAGCTAATCCAGACTTACAGCAAGCAAAGCAAGCATTATCGCAAATAGAAACCATTTTTTATGTATCTACTAAACCGAACTTAGGACACTTTCACGGATTAGCCAAAAAGCAAACTTTAATACTACCTGTCTTCAATCGCTTTGAAAATCCTCATAAAACAACAACTGAATCAGGTAATAACTTTGTAAGGTTAAATAATGAAGGTAAAAGTCATTTACAACCACCTGATGCTGATCTGATTTCAGAAATAGAATTAATTACAGAAATTGCCCATCGCTTGCATGGTAAAACACCAATAGATTGGCGTAAACTGCAAGATACAGTTTATGTAAGAAAATTAATTGCTAAAACCATTCCTGGCTATGAAAAAATTGGCACAATTGACCAAGAAAAACAGGAATTTATCATTGAAGGGCGGATTTTAGATGAACCTAAATTTCCTACATCTGATGGCAAAGCACAGATGTTTGTCACACCTTTACCACAATTATCGCTACCTTCTAAAGAAACATTTGGTGTGACAGAAAATCAGCCAGGAATTGTGGTAATTTTAGGAACAGGACGCAGCTATGGTCAACATAATACTGTAGTTTATCGCAATGAAGATAAATATCGAGGAATGCCCCATCGCCACTGTATTTTAATGAACTCTCTAGATGTCAAAAAAGCGGGATTCCATGAACATCAGCGAATAAAAGTTAAAGGAGATAGGGGAGAATTAGACAATATTGAAATTATTTGTGGAGCAATCCTTGAAGGTGTAGCTTTTATGTTTTATCCTGAAGCTAATATTTTATTTCAAGCAAAAATTGATCCGCAAAGTGGCACACCTGCTTATAAAAGAGTTCCGATTTGTGTTTATAGATCCCCGATATGACTTTTATCATTAAGTCTTAGATTTAAGAATTTAAAAAACGGTAGATTGCTAATTGCTCTACCGTTTTTTATGTATATTTTATGTGGTGCTCAAAAGTCAAGTGATATTTTTGCTTGCTTTCTTAGGACTTACGCAAAAATAATTGAAAAGCCTATTATTCCGTAGCGATAATTCATGAATTACCGCTACTTACGACGTATTTTGCGTAAGTCCTATTTCTATGTGAAAGTGAATTTTGAGTATTTATTTTTCCACAGGTGTTAGTTTTAAAGGATACAATAGCTCAGATCCGTTTAATTGCCAAATTCTAAATACCAATACAGCAGCTACAGTTAGCCATACACAAGAAAATGATAAAGTCATTCCCGCTACAGGATTAGTTTGCCAATAAATTGCCGTCACCACTACAGCAGATAACCAAGGGCCTAAAATAACCACAGGAACAGCAGCACCTAATCTCCGTTCTACAGTAAAAATCGTATTCCAAGTATCCCCCAAAGCCAGATGCACCACAAACAAAATTAAAGGCAGCACTAAAAACTGGTGATTCATTTGCTGCCAAACTAATACAGAAGAAATTACCCGTAAAATGGCAATTATCATCCAAACTATGGGAAATACTAAAGGTGGAGGTGACCATCTTGGTCTGATTACCTGGTCATAGGTCTGACGAGAACGGGTATTATCTAAAAGAGAAAAAATTCGTGAACGGATACTTAATAGAGCAAAAAATAATCCGGTTAATAAAGTGCTAAACCAATTGGGAAAAGAAGAATTGCTATCAATCAACATTACTATTTTTTCCATTCCCAGCAATACGAGAACCATGACTACTATTTGTAGGATAGTTCCTAGTATATAAACTAAAACTGCTCTAACATCTAGTTCTTGTGTAGTAACTATTGATGTATTTGGAGACTGTTGTTGATTAAGAGTTTTTACCCCCATCACTGCATTGACAAATTGTTCAACTATTCCACTATTATTGGATTTATTCATAATTAAGAAATTGAACGTAGCTTGTAATTAGTAGTAATAAGTCATTATATGATAGTCTAATGGTTCAAAATAATTTTTATAGTATCTTTTAATATCGGAGTTTATAAGTTGCGAATCTAATGTACAGTCTTTCGTAAGTGATATTGAGGAAAAAACGTGGAATTTCAGAAGTTATTGTATATTTTTACTCTAGTAAAGATTGCTACGTTCGCTCTGAGTGTACCTGTATTTGCTCAAATCACACAGACTCCCTCCAATTCGTCACAATCGAGTTGTCGTGCAACTAAAGTAGATACTCCAATTTTCAAAGAACCTTCAACATCATCCAACGCTATCAGAATATTGTCGGCAAAAACAAAGATTGCTTTGGCATATATACCAGTTAGTGGAGATAGATTTGTCAGAATTCAGTCTCCGACTTCAGGGTTTATTCAAACTGCTGTGCTGAAATTTTGTCAGACGAATAACAACGCTCAAAACCTGTCGAGTAAACCTACTATTGGCAGTGAATGCCGGCAACTTGTACAACCTCAAACTCTACGTCTCCAACCAAGTACCAAAGGAGCCTATATTGCAACACTTTCTCCAAACACAATAGTGTATGTGAACATGCTTACAGGTAATGTGGTTAAGTCATACAAAGCTGAAAATTTCATTTGGGTAGAAATCGACCTTGCCAGAAGTTTCCCTGGAGAGTTATCCGGTAATGGTTGGATAGCCAATACTGACTTAATAAATACTCCTGGATTAAGCAGTCTGACTTATTGTAGTTAGTAGTCAAACACCTTAAGTCTCCTCATCCTTACGGCGCCGCAAATGGTACTGGTTATAAACTAATGGGTAAACCAGCAAGACGAGAAAACCGTATTAATTTTTGGCAGGAAAAAGTTTTTGCCTACTTATCAGGTTTGTAGATAAGGGTAATTGCCAGAGCGTTGGTGCAACCCGCCGTAGGTATCGCTGTTATTGTAGACTACGTTAACGCAATATAACGCACTGTTTTTGTGAGAGCGATGCCTACGGTGGATAAAGTGCGTAGGCGTAGCCCGTCGTAGACATCGCTGATTAGGAACGTTAACCGACCAAATATGAACAACGAATTTAGCATTGAATTGCTTTTACCCCACACCAGCAATCACCTGCCCAATATCTTGAGGAGTTGCACCTGTTGCTAACATTGCCCGGATCAACAATTCAATTGATACTGAAGCATCGCCATTTTCAGCTTTAGCAATCCGAGGTTGGCTGGAACTAATCTTAGCAGCGAGTTCACTTTGAGTCATCAGTTTTTGTCGGCGCTCCTTCAAGTTTTGGCTGAGAGCTAGCTTAATCTCAACCAAGATATTTTCTTCGGCTGTTAACTCCAAAAAATCTGAAACTGTGCCAATTTTCCAGCCTTTAGATTCCAAACTTTCTCTCTTGGCTTGATCCATCATATTACTCCTCCATCTGGATTTATATCTTATCTGATATATTAATCAATTTACTTGAAAGTTATGGGCAAACTACATTGATGTTGTGTTGGTCATAGCTTCTAAATTTATGTCAGATTACTTGTTTTCTCGATTTAAAGCCAACGAATTTGAAGCCTTGCATAAGGAGTTATCTAAAGTTCTGGATATTTCACAAGGTCATCTACAAGCTCTCTATGAAGTGATGCAGCAAGAATTTGAATTAGAGGGCTATCCCAAACATAGCCTTCCCAGAAATATTTTTCACTCTCACGATGAAAGTTTTCAGAAATTCTACGAAGAAGCTTTAGTTATTGGAGTAGATATTCCAAGTCTCCTTGAAAAGAACAATAATATTTCAAACAAGAGAACAGTTGTTATTGTCGGACAAGATCCTTTAAGAAACAGTGATGAAAAAGTAGAGGAAATTGGTATTGCAACACCCTACGCTTTACACTTGAAGAATTGCCGTGAGAAGTTGCGTAATACAACGCTGTATTGTGATTTGATCAAAGTCTTACTAGATGCAGGATACCGAGTTTACCTCACAGACATTTTCAAGGTATGGGTCAGTGAGGCTAGTTGCGATCGCGGCATTGCTTTGAGCAAACAAGATCGTACTCGCTTCATTCAAGTTCTGAAGGCAGAGTTAGAAATTTTTGAACCAGTTGCGGTCATTACCTGGGGAGAAAAAGCAACTAATGCGATTAAAAGTATAAAATTAGAAGTCAAACCCCTTGAGTTTCCCCATCCTAGTGGTGCAGCAAATGGTGCTTGGTCTAAACTAATGGGTAAACCAGCAACACGAGAAAACCGGATTAATTTCTGGCAGGAAAAAGTTTTTGCCCACTTATCAGGGTTGTAGACTAGAATAGTTGCCAGTGCGTTGGTGCAACCCGCCGTAGGCATCGCTCTTCCTGTACGCTACGTTAACAAAATATAAATTTAAACAGCAAAAAATTCTTCCATGCTTATTCTTATGAGTGAAAAACTCCAAACCGACAAAGACAAGCTAGAGGAAAGCACTAGTATAAAGATAAATGATGAAACAGAAAACGAAAAAGTTCTATGTTCTCATTGTCAACGCACTGCTACGAATGGTATTAAATGTAAAGGTATTTGTGTGGCTGATAATGACTATTAATGTATAAAGTTTATCGCTATTTGTTCTTGTAGACTATGTATAAAGCACCATTTTTATGAAAGCGATGCCTACGGTGGATAAAGTGCGATCGCTGAGTTTCAAACAGGGTATAGCAACAAATCTGATGCATTACACAACCCAACGATTTTGGCAATGCTATGATGCTGTTAACCTGAAATCAGTAAATAAACAAATCTAGTTATGCTCTACAAAATTCCACTACTACTTACACCTCAGCCAGAAGGTGGGTTTACGGTAACTTCTCCGCTTTTACCAGAACTGATAACTGAGGGTAACTCTGTGGACGAAGTTTTAGTGAATGCTAGAGATGCATTTGAAGCGGTTCTTGAAGTGTATGAAGATTTAGGTAAAGAGCTTCCTCACAACCTACAATCTGTAGACCAAAACTCACCAGCCTTGATAGAAACAATTATCTCTACCAAATGAACTATAGAGAAGTTGCCAAGAAATTATCTAGGCTTGGATGTGAAGAAATTCCCAGACGTGGTGGAGGTTCGCATAGGAAGTGGTTTAATCCAATTACGCAGAAAGCAACTGTACTTCCTGACTGGAGTGGCCGCGATCTAAAACTAGGAACATTACGAGCAGCTATAAAACAACTAGGAATTGAGTGGTCTGACTTTGAAGAGACATAACCAATCATTGTATCTGCTGTGAGCAGGGGATTGTATAATTGCCCTCATTACAAAAAATCGATAGCATGAGGTATAACTAATGTTATACCAATCTATGAAAACAGCCATTTCCATTCCCGATCCTCTCTTTAAAGCTGCTTTGGTAGAATTTTAAGATGAGTTCTAATCCTCAACAAAGTTTGAGAAATCGAATTAATAATCAAATTATAGATCATCCTTTTACAGACTATTGGGATATTTTTATTCTTAAACATCAACATCCAATTAATATTACCTTACACATTCTCGGAATATTCTTTTTTTACAGTTTACTCTTTTATACTTGGAAATTGCAAAACTTTTGGTTGCTCTTGGGCTTACCGTTAACTCAATTGTTGGGATTAACCGGACATTTTTTATTTGAGCGTAGCCATATTGATTTACAAGATGCTGTTTTTTCTTGGCGGGCTTCTTATTGTTTAGGTAAAATGTTATTTAGAATTTTGACGGGTAAATATCGAGATGATATTTGCCAACGGCAAGAAATATTAAATAATTATCTATCAAACAATTATGCAAATATTCAATAATTGGAATGTAATTGCTCAGGGTTGGTATATTGCCTGTCCTAGTCATGAAATACCCAAAAAAACAGCAAAATCTGTAGAAGTATGCGGTCATAAAATTGCCATTTTTAGAGGCGAAGATGGGCAAGTACGGGCTTTAGATGCTTATTGCCCTCATTTAGGGACAGATTTAGGAATTGGGAAGGTTGATGGTAATTGGATTCGTTGTACATTTCACCATTGGGCATTTGATGAAACAGGGCTTTGTCAAAATATTCCCTGTCAATCAGAAATTCCTACTCAAGCTAAGTTACAAGCTTATGCAACAGAGGAAAAGTATGGATTTATCTGGATTTATCCAGATGCTAAAGCACCAGAGGGAGTGGCTGATTTTGATGAATTGAAGGGAAAAGAAATTGTTGCACAAGCCGATATTGCATTTGCAAGAAGTTGCCATCATCATATTTGTATGATGAATGGGATTGATGCTCAACATTTAAAAACAATTCATCATTTAGATATCAAAATGGATTTGTCGCTACATCGCAGTGAATTAGGGACGCAAATCGACTTTACAATGCGGGGGCAATTTCCCAAAACTACATTTCGAGAAAAGTTAGGTCAAAGATTTCTTGGTTCTACATATCAGTATTCAATGCGTTATGCTCATGGTTGCATTGGTTTGTTAACAATGATGAAGGATGTAAGGCTTTTTCCGCCATTGTTTATGATATATGCTTATACTCCCATTGCACCTGGAAGAACGAGAATTCAACCGATTTATGTAACTGAAAAACGTAAAGGTATTGTGGGATATTTACTGAGTCATTTTTTGCTATTCTGTACGCGCTTGGCTTACTATATGCTCAGAGATGAAGATGGCAAAATTTACGATAATATTCGCTTTAATCCGAAGTTGCTCCTTAGTATTGATCAGCCATTAGCTGAATATATGGAGTATGTAAATCAGCTAAAACCGTCTCGATGGTCAAAAAACAGGGGTGTAGAATAATACATTTGGTTAGGTACAGCGTAACTTAACAGAAACTTTGGTAATCTTGGGTTTCCTAATTCTTTGTAAAGTGGGCAATTTCTATCAAACCTTATGAGAAGGCGCAAGATGTGAATATGAGATTGTAGCGTAGATAACCATTTTGTAATCTGTCACATTACACCGTAAATTTACCAAATTGGTCGATAAAGTTTTAAATAAATACATCTTACCAATCGATTTTAGGTAATTTCCGAGTAATGAAGAGTTTGCTGATTCCTGTTCAAAAGTTGCAATCGAGCGATCGCACTGCCATGTATGCGTTGCTGCAAAATCACTTTCAAGGTATAACCTGGGATGGTTTTGAAATTGATCTAGAGCGCAAAAACTGGGTTTTGTTGTTAAGAGATGAGACATCCAACGCACTCAAAGGATTTTCAACTTTGATGTTATGCCAAAAGACTTTTTTGGGAGAAAAAATTAGTGTAGTGTATTCAGGCGACACTATTGTTGATCCTAGTGCTTGGTCGAGTACAACATTACCACGTAGTTGGATCGCCGCCATCAACTTTCTGCGTCAAAATTATGCAGAAAATAAACTTTACTGGCTGCTAATTTGCTCTGGTTTTCGCACTTATCGTTTTCTCCCTACTTTTTGGCAAGATTTCTACCCCCGTTATGATGTTACAACACCTGCCGATGTTAAGCATCTAATGGAGAATTTGGCACAGGAATATTATGGTAGCTTATATCAAGAAGCAAGTGGTATTGTCCGGTTTCCGCATCCCCAAATTTTACGGGAAGGGTTGATTGAAATTCCATCAGGACGACAAACTAATCCTCATATCCAGTTTTTCGAGGAAAAAAACTCTGGCTATCGGTTAGGTGATGAATTGGTTTGTTTAACTGAAATTAATTATGACAATCTCACTCGTTCTGGACAACGGATGTGGAAGTCAGAATCATCATTGAAATTTGTGCAAGATTGTGTTCTTGTTTAACTTTTATGCCATCTACCAACCCACACTTAAACTTTAATAATCCAACACAATTTATAGAGGGATGGTACTGGACATTACCATCAAAAAAATTAAAGCTTGGCAAGGTAAAAGCTATAACTTTGCTAGGTAGAAATCTGGCAATTTATCGGGGAGTTAGTGATCAGGTAGTAGCAATAGATGCTTATTGTCCACACATGGGCGCTCATTTAGCAGAAGGTAAGGTAGAAGGTGATGGAATTCGCTGCTTTTTTCATAATTGGAAGTATGACAGTCGCGGAATTTGTGTAGATGTTCCTTCTCTCGGAAAACCGCTACCTGTGTGTATTAAAACTTGGCATACGGCAGAAAAATACGGCATGATTTGGGTTTGGGTGGGTGAAGAAAAGCCAAGTTCGCTGCCTTTTATACCAGAATTAGAACATGCAGATTGTGATTATATATTGGGGACTAAATTTGTCAAAAACTGCCATCCCAATGTCTTACTAATTAATGCAATTGATGCTCACCACTTCAATACAGTACACAATTTGCCTTTAGAAATTGTATTTGATTCTCAAAACCTCAACTCTAACGCTATTACCTTCAGTAACACTACACGCGGAGGGGATGATTCCTGGTTAATTCGCCTGATTCGTCCTCTATATCGCAATGAAGTTACTTATAGTATGTGTTACTGGTATGGTAGCACTGGCACTGTGACGCTAGGCCCGGATTTTCTGCACTTCTACATTATATTTACACTGCGAATGATAGAAGCTGGTAAAACTGAAGGGCAAACAATTCTTGTCACTCCCAAGCGTCCGGGATTTTGGGGATGGGTTTTAAATCGTGGTTTGTTATGGTTAACTCAGCAGGTTGGTAATTACTTCGCAAAAGGGGATACACAGGTATTTCAAACAATTCAGTTTGATTTAAAGACTCCCACTAAAGCAGATCAGTCTATTCTGGAATTTATTCAGCATGTTAATCAACAAAAAGCTTTAAGCTGGGGAACTTGGGACACTGTTAATTATCCAAATATTCAAACTTTATCAACACCTAATACTAATTCGCTATGAAAATACAATTAATTATTAAACGAACCGCCAAGTGCGCCAAGTACGCCAAGAGAGAGAAAGAGTAATTATTAAGCGCAAACTTACGGATAATTAGTATGATCCTTAATTCACTTTAATTGAATATAGAAAATGGATAAATATAATATTGTTGGTTTTGACCTACCATACGCAGATTCTGATAAACGTTTGCGACGGATATTAACAGCAGCATTACCTAATCAGAATAATTATGCTAATTACCCGCGATTAAATTATTGGGATGCTGAATTTTTCAATTTACATCAAGTCAAAATTTTTCAACAGTCTAATATTAATGAACAATCTACTATTCTAGAATTTGCCAACCGTAGCCTGTTAGAAGAATCATATTTCATTGAGAAAGCAGGCGTTGGCTATATGGCAAAAATGGTACTGTTAGCAGAAACAGTTGAAGAACGAATGCTTTATGCATTGTTTACGGCTGATGAAGCTACCCACCTTCACCAAATTAGCCATTTTTTACCAGCAATGGAAGTAACTAATATGGATGATCCGTTTTTGCGCTTACTATCAGAAGTGGTTGAAAGTGCGGATAAAACAGTTTTGTTGTTTGTGTTGCAAGTCGTTTTAGAAGGATGGGGTTTAAGTCATTATCGGCGTTTAGCGAAGGAATGCCGCTATCCAGTTTTAGCAGAACTTTTTTCCAGCTTTTTACAATCTGAATCCCGTCATCACGCCACGGGAACCACCTTGTTTAATCAAATTACTGTTTCAGCATTCAGTCAAACAACAATTCTCGATGTGTTGGCACAGTTTTTGTTTATGGTACAGGTGGGGCCACAAAGCTTACTCGCAGCAATTGAACAAGTGAAAGGACATCTGACGCGATCGCAAAAAATCCAAATTTTAGAAGAACTAGATACAGAAACTCATAGCGGAACCCGATTACAAATATTGCGATCGCTCATGGGGGGAAAATCAGCCCAGTCTATCCTGCAAAATTTAGAAGAACGCGGAGCCTTTGAACCACTCCCCGCCCATCAATGTGTGTAATAAATATCAATCTTATCTCTGCGTGAAATAAAAACGGATATGGAAAAAACTATTCATCGTAAATTACAAATTAACCACACCCGCAACAAACAGCAAGATCATACTGCTTTAATGGATGAAGCTGTAACCAAGTTTCGCTATGAGGATTGTCAAAACGAGTATTGGAACCCAGAGGAATTTTCCTTGCTATATGGTACACCTTTATGGGAACAGTCCAGCCAACATCAGCGGATAATTTTAAACCAACTTTACTGGGTAGCTTACTACTCACAAATTGTTTCTGCGGAAATTGCAACTATCTTTTTCAATCAAACCAGTGCAGCCGGGCTTTACGCCCAAGAAGATTTTCGCTTAATCTGCGATACATTAGACTTGGAATCCGCCCAAGAGCGATCGCACATTAACGCCTTCCGCACAATTGCCAAACAGGTTGAACAAGCGTTATTTGGGGAACTTATCTTTACCTACCCCATGCGCGGCCCCTTTACGGAAACGATGGTTTATGCTGACACCAATGCCCTAAAAACTTGGTGGAAAAAAATTCAACTTCAATACTTTGGGCTGATTTCTGCGAATAATACTTTTTTGGCTTGTCAGTATTTTACAGTCCGGGGGGTACGGACACTAAACGGCAAGTTAGTACAGCACAAACTCAGCAATTATTATCAAAAACATTCGCATCCTGAAGCTGCTCCAATCCCTGCGAAAGTCTCCTATTATCACTTCATGGATGAAAGTTTTCACTTCAATAGTTCGACAATTATATCTCACGATGTTATCACTTGCCTTAAGCCACCGACTGCTTTTGAGCGACTGGTTGCTAATTTAGGATTGCTGGGATGTCAGCGCGATCATTTTCACTTTTCTGCTGCAATTAACGGTATTTTTTGGTACGATCCGGCGCTGTATAGTAAGATTTATCGGGTGTTGCGATCGCCTATTTTTGAGATGAGTGACAAGGATGCTAAAGAAATGATGCGGCGTTGTTTTACCGAGGAGTCGGAAGGATTACAGCGCAGTTTTTCAACTCATCAAGAGGCCATGAAATCTTATAAGGTGTATGTTGAAAAACTCGATTATCTTTGGCAACGTAATCGGGATATGTCATTGATGGCTACTAATTCAATTTCTCGATATTTGGCGACTCAAAAAAGGGCTTTTCAAGGTTTTGAACAGCAAGAGGATTTGTTTATATCTCACGCAGAGGTGCAGAGGCACAGAGAGGAATGGAAGAGTGTTGTTTAGGTAAAATGCTTGCGTATTATGGCTGAATTATGTAAGATATCCTTTCCGAGAAGTGATTTTATCCCTATCACTCTGGAATGTCATCAAAATTTATCTGAACATCTCACAATTCAGAATTCACCTGTTTTGTTTGGTTGTCGGACTGGTATTTGTGGAACTTGTTTGGTTGAGGTTCTTGGTGATATTCCTCCTCCTCAACCTGATGAACAGGAAATACTGGAGACATTAGCACTCAAAAATCCCAATGCACGATTAGCCTGCCAGCTAGACCTAACAGCTAATATCGCAATTCAGACATTAGAAAAGTAAATTTGCTTAATACTCCAATGTTTTTATACATCTTACCCATCACCAAGGCTATTGCTCTATTAAAACTGAACTGATGATTTATCAGCATCTTGGAAATTAGCCTTTTGATGATTTGAATTGCGAAAATTTGCACTTCCTAGAGAACCTATAAATATAGCCTTATCAAGAGCGGCTTCTTCAAAGCTAGTGTCGTTAGTATAAGAATAGCAATTGTCAAATTCTGCTTCCTTGAGATTAGAACGGCGGAAATTTGTATCCTGGAGCATTGATCTAAAAAATTTTGCCTTTCTAAGAAGGACATTCTCAAAAATAGCACTTGCAAGATTAACCTCTCGAAAAATTACTCCACTCATATCTGTTCTTCTATTTTTTCCACTGAAATTAGTACATTTGAGACTAGCTTCTTCAAAACTCGCTCCTTTAAGATAAGCATCACCAAAATCAGCCATATCAAGAATAGTCATCAGACCTAGTTTACGAAAAACAGCGCCCTCTAGATCAGCATTTCTAAAATTGGCTCCGCCAATATCTGCCCCGCTAAAAATAGTATTCTTTAAGCTAGAACCTTCAAAATCAGCATCGGTTAATATTGCTTCACTGAAATCAACTCCATCGAATTTTTGCCCCCTACCTCCACCCATATTTATCTGATGTACTCGCTTCCATTTTTCATCAAGCTTAGTAGTGTCGTCGATTATAGCATCTCTTAAATTTGTATGTTTGAGTTCAGCTTGACTCAGGTTAGCACCTTGTAATTCAGCTTTTACAAGAACGGCAAGCTTAAGCTTTGCACGATTGAGTTTTGCATACTTGAGACTGGCATATTTGAGATTGGCACTGGTTAGGTCTGAATCCTGTAAATCTGTTTTTTCTAAATAAGATTCATTCAGTAAAGCATTGTTTAACTTGGATTTATTTAATCTTGCTCCTTTAAGAACTGATCTTGTAAAATTTGCTCCTTGTAAATTTGCACTTGAAAGATTTGCATTTTCTAAATTAACGCCTGAAATTTTAGCTCCTCTCAAATCAGCGTTACTGAGTTTAGCCTTTTTCAGATCCGCACCTCTAATGTCACAAAAGCTAAGGTCTATAACTATATCTCTCGGATCTTGCTTGTTATTACGTCTACAAATTACTGTTAATGCTGCCTGAATGTCAGTTGTTACTGAAATTGACTGCTCTGTTCTAATTTTTTTCAAAATTGATTGATATGTAGATTCTCCTGACTGATTATCATCTACTTCAGGTTCTGGTTTAAATACTGATTTTCCTTTCAGTGATTGATCTCTAATATAAGATGTGAGAACTTCTATTACTGTCCAGTGTTCTTCTGGAGAACTCCGAGCGATTTGTTCGAGTGCAAAAATTCCACCCACTCTAACTCCTAATTCATTACTGCCAAGCTGATCGACGGCCTTAGCAAATCTTTCGGTTATCTGTTTTTTTTCTGAAGCTACTAGATTGAGCCATGCTGTATATGCAGTTACGAGAAAAAGCAAGCCACTAACTAATTGAAATACAGAACTGTTAAACGTGTTCTGTAAAGTAAGAATATCACGCTTCATCGCAATATAGTCTTTAGGCTCAATCGGTTTATTCTGATTGACTTTGATTGAGTCTATTTGTTGTACAAAGGATTCAAGCTGATGTTTTTGACTGAACCAATAGCCTGCGCCCACAACAATAGACACCACAATAAGTCCCAGAGGAACAATATCTTTTAACTTAGGCATATTTACTTGCTTTCAGAATAAGGTTAATAGCAAATTCTATTTGATAAAACAGCTAACTGAGAGTGATATGGAATAATTATTTAGACTGACTGTTTCAGTTTGATATCCTGATTCAGAGAATTTGTCAGCATAACACATCTGTATCATAAATCGGACGGCAAACTTTAGGATTACTTTATGCTAAACCTGTATCCTTATCTAGAAATGATCGCTCGCTCCCACCCACCATGCAATTTGCAGATTTCTGGTACATTGTCGCACTCAGCGAACAGCTACAACCTAACAAAGTATTATCACGCACCGTTTTAGGAGAATGGTTAGCGATATTTCGCGGTGAAGATGGACAACCTGTAGCTTTGCGCGTAGGCGTAGCCCGTCGTAGACATCGCTTCATTTACTCGCTAGCAATAGTTTTCTAACTCCCCTGGTGCAATTACTAAAATTCCCGCGCTGACAAATCCAGACGCATCACGAGTTATGATCGCATCAACCCCATGTGTTATTCCACAAGCACACTGCACCGCATCCTCAAAATCTTGAAAATTAAGTGCAATTGCTCGTTCCAAAATTCCTCTATCAACTGCACAAATATGTAAATCTGTCAAAATTTGTGCAATTGCATCTTGAGCAGCGATTGCACCCGCTGCTTTGCGGACAATATAATAGATGTTAGTAATTGTTGTTGCTGCAATAAACCCCTCGATTTCACCAGCATCAATTTTTGCAAACAGTTTTGCCGCATCCTCTACAAAAGGTTCTCGCTCTTGTAAAAAATCAAGCACAACATTTGTATCAATTAAAACTCGCATTATTTATATTTTTCAGTCAGATAGTTAACATAATCTACTTCAACATCTTCACTTGATATTTCTGTACCTTTTGCAATCCCTCGCAGTCGAGACAAGTTACCCTTTTTCAATTCAGAACTAGTTTCTCGCTGTAGCGACTCCAAAAGGATCTGCACTAGTGTCCAGCGATCGCTAATTGGTAACTCTAATACCTGCTTTTGCAATTGTTGTAATGTCACGATCATTTTCCCATCTCAGGCTATCTCACCTTTAATTGTAAATTAGCTCTTTTGGAATTCGATAGATACAGCAATGCAGTTCTACTCAAGACATTGCCATAATTTAAATACGATCGCTCCCACCCACCATGCAATTTGCAGATTTTTGGTACATTGTCGCACTCAGCGAACAGTTACAACCTAACAAGGTATTATCACGCACCGTTTTAGGAGAATGGTTAGCGATATTTCGCGGTGAAGATGGACAACCCGTAGCTTTGCGCGATCGCTGTTTACACCGCAATAGCCGTCTATCATCAGGTAAAATATGTAACGGTGCTTTACAATGTCCCTATCATGGTTGGGTATATGACGCGGTTGGAAACGTGATTGCTGTTCCAGCCGAAGGAGATGATTTCAAACCTTCGCCACAGCGTCGAGCCAAGTGTTACGCTACCAAAGAACAGGATGGCTATGTTTATGTGCGGTTAGCCGATACCCCAAGTATTGATTTTGAACCCTTTTCTATGCCTCACTACGGACAAACAGGATGGGAGACGGTGCGGGTAATTAACCGTTTTGCTAACAATGTGACTAATTGTGCGGAGAACTTTATTGATATTCCCCATACGGCTTTTGTTCATCCTGGTGTTTTCCGTACTTCCCGCCAACAAAAGTTAGAGATGACTGTTGAACGCTGTCATGGTTCGGTTTTGGTGGAGTATCGCAACGAAAACAGCAATTTGGGATGGTACAGCCGTTTTCTGAATTTGCAGAATGCAGAGATTAAACATAGCGATCGCTTTTATATGCCCAATATTACCTCTGTAGAGTATAAGATGGCACATAATCGCCATTTGTTCATTACTAGTCAATCTATTCCAGAAACCGATAATTCAACTCTGGTTTACACCGATGTCACCTATAACTATGGTATTTGGAATAAATTAGCACGTCCTTTTGTGCGGTGGACTGCTCAACACATTATCCGCCAAGACGTGGAAATTTTGGATATTCAGGGGGAAGCGATCGCTAAATACGGGACACAATTTTATAATACGCCTGCGGATACAATTCATATATTTGTCGAGTCAATTATGGCAGCTATATCTCGTGGAGAAGATCCGCGTTTATTGCCAAATCAATCAGTAAAAGTTACATTTTGGGTTTGAAAATAATTCGTAATTCGTAATTCGTAATTCGTAATTATTCAGTGTGAGCAATTAAAAGTGGAAATAGATAATTTTGCACAACTACTAATTTTCGGTTCTTTTATCGGATTAGTTGGTTGGACTATTACCAATCAGGTTGGACGAACTCAACTCAAAGTTAAAAGTCGTGAAGATTGGTTGCTAGATGGTACAGGATTAACGATTCAAGGAATTTTGATTCCCTTACTACAAGCTACTTTAGTTTATTGGTTTTATCAATATTTACTACCCACTCAACAAGGATATTTAAAAGTATCAGTAGTTGCGGCTTTTCTTATCAGTTTTGTTGTAGTTGATTATTTATATTATTGGAATCATCGTTTATTACATACTAAATTGTTGTGGAAGGTTCATCAAGTCCATCATACTGTTACTCAGATGGATGTATTAGGAACTTCTCGCAACACACTTTGGACAAGTTTGTTAATTATTTATTTATGGATACACACTTTATTTTTATATTTGTTAGCAGATCCAACAGGTTATTTACTTGGAGTAAGTCTAACTTCTGCCTTAGATTTATGGCGGCATAGCAGCTTGCTAATTCCTGAAAGTATCTGGCTTTATAAATTTTTATCTCCTTGGTTAATCTTACCACAGGATCATGCTTGGCATCATTGCCGCGAAATCCACAATTATAACTATGGGGCTAATCTGAAAATTTGGGATAAGTTACATGGAACATATTATGAAAGCAAAAAAATGCCGTCTATAATCGGAATTCCTAGCTCATTAAACTTGTTACAAAAACTTTTATTCCCATTTTCATGACAGTTCTAAGTAAAATTCTTTCGTTTTTTCCCGCCTTTATATTATTGCTAACTGGGGCAGCAATAGTCTACCTCGCCTATTCACCCAACATCTTCAGCATTCTGGCGGTGTTCCTTTCTATTTATGGGCTACCAGTGCTAGTTTACCGCTTGCATGAATGGGTTTATCCTGTGCGCGAGGGTGTTAGTTATCTACAAGGTGAAGAATATAGTCCCTGGTGGGGTAGTCATCAAATCCAGGTAATTTATATTGCAATCCCGGTGTTGGAAGCAGTGCTGCGATTGATTCCGGGGGTGTTTTCGTGTTGGTTGCGATTGTGGGGTGCTAAAGTGGGGCGAGATGTATACTGGACAACAAGATTGGAGATTGCCGATCGCAGTTTATTAGAAATTGGCGATCGCGTCGTTATCGGGCATGGTGTCGGTATCTATTCTCACATCATTAAACCCCGCAAGCAAAATTTAATGTTGTATGTTAAAAAAGTCCAGATTGGCAGCAATGTTTTTGTGGGAGCCGGATCTAATCTTGCTGCCGGTGTAGTCGTTGCTGATGGTTCTTATTTACCAGCAGCTACCAAGCTTTATCCTAATCAAAAGGTGCAATAATGCGTCCGATTATTCAGCTTTTTGGGCAAATCCTAGCACCAACTGCGAAGCGATTTCATCAAGCTTTGGATAACCCAGAGTTAATGCAGACATCTGTACAGAAGGAAATTTGCGATCGCCTAATCAAAAGTGAGTATGGTAAAACTTTGGGGATTCATTCTGTAGATGATTGGCAGCGTGTACCAATCGTAGATTATGATGCACTCGAACCCTGCTTAAATCAAAAACAGCAGCAAATTTCCCTCACGCCAGAACGCATTTTGTTCTATGAAAAAACCTCTGGTAGTAGTGGGGCGGTAAAATGGATTCCTTATACTCAATCTTTGCGGCGATCGTTTAATCAAATGTTTTGTGTATGGGCGCATGATTTGATTGTACATGGGCCGAAATTTTCTACAGGCAAGCTTTATGCTTGTATCTCGCCGCAATTAAATGTAGCTGATAGCCAAAGTTTACAGGATGATTTAGATTACTTAGATGGCTGGTTACGTTGGTTTTTGCGTCCTTGGCTGGTGATGCCAAATAAACTTAATTGGCTGCATGACGCGAACTTATTTAAACATCAACTGGCTTTGGCATTATTAGAGGCTGAAAAACTAGAAATTATTTCTATTTGGAGTCCTAGTTTTCTGCAAGTACATTTAAAATATATTCAAGAAAATCAGGATTTATTGCGAGAAGAATTACACAACCGGATTTCACATCATCGGCTGCAATTTCTCAGCGAAAGTAATATTCCCTGGATGCAACTCTGGCCAAATTTGAAGCTGATTTCCTGCTGGGATAGCGCCAATGCAGCAGATCAAGCTCAGGGATTAAGATTAAAATTTCCAGATGCATTAATTCAAGGTAAAGGACTACTAGCAACGGAAGCCCCAATGACGATTCCGTTGATTGTAGCTGGGGGATGTGTGCCAGTTCTCGATGAAGTGTTTTTCGAGTTTGAGGATGATACTGGTTCCCTGCATGGTTTACATGAACTCAACATTGGCAAGGAATACACGATTATTTTATCGCAGAAAGGCGGATTGTATCGTTATCGAATTGGCGATCGCATCCGGGTAACTCATTACTATCGCCACACTCCCTGTTTAGAGTTTCTTGGACGACATCAAGCCGTTAGCGATTTAGTGGGCGAAAAGTTGCAAGAAACTTTTGTAAATAATGCTCTGACTCTCTTGAACTTGCAAGAAACTAATTTTAAAACTTTGATGCCCATTGCCGAGCCTCCACACTATATTCTATTATTAGATTCAGCAAAAGAAAGTCCGGAAATGATTGCTGAACAACTTGATCGGGCTTTATCAGAATCATATCATTACAAGAGAGCGCGATCGCTCGATCAACTTGCACCACCAGAGGTTTTAATCTCTAGTCAAATTCCGGAAGTGTTAGTTTCTCATCGTATCCGCACTGGCAGTATTTGGGGAGGTATTAAGCATCCAATTCTGGCAACATCACCCATTAGCACTGAACTTTTACAAGAATTGAACTCCGGATTAGAGATTGCCGACTAGCTATTTTTGAAGCGCTTGCTGAAAAGTCTTGATGGCATCAACATGATTTACCATATAGGAATCCGGTTTGATTACTGAAATCACTTGCGTAGGTAGGCACTAGGCAATAGGATTTCAGAAGATTAAGGTGTACCGAATTTTTTTCAAAAATCAAATATGAGTCCTATATTAATGCAACGTAATAACAAATCCAGATCGATTCCTTAAACGAGAGAGGCTTTGAATTGTTCCCCCTTCCCGCCTTCGGGAAGGGGGTTAGGGGGTTAGGGGGTTAGGGGGTTAGGTCTATTTGAACCTGTACCTCACCGACTTGAAAATGGCTATAACTTCTTTTTGGAAGCAGGGCGTTTACCTACTGCCAATCCCCATCATAATAGCCAAGGATGAAAGAATGACTGGAGACTGGTATTTTTACTCAGCACTCTCAAGTCAGAGAGCAGTTTTTGCTGGAGGAAAACTGCCCTCTGCTGTAAGTATTGCGATCGCTTGTATCAACTTTTATTGAGGCACTTTACCGGGTTTCAAATTTCTAGCTTTGTAGAACATTTCTAAACTATTGCGATCGCCTACAAAACGCCAGTGCCAAGGCTCATAACTCACACGTTGAGCATTATCTTTCGGAAAAGATATTTCAAAGCTGAAACGCGCTGCATTTGCTTGCAGCCACCGATACGCCTTAGTATTTTCAAAGTTGGTTTGGAGATTAGTTGCTGGTACTGATCCATCTCCAACATCTACAGCATAACCTGTGTGATGTTCGCTATGACCAGGAGGAGCGCTGAGGGCAGCTCGTTCTATTGGCCTTTGATTTCGCTGGGCACCGACACCAAAAAACAACGGCTCCTGGTCTTTGACCGAGCGAAAGCCAGAAATTGGTACTAAAATCACACCTGCACTCCGCGCTGCTGCTACCATCTCCTCAAACTTTTGGGCAGCAGATTTTCGCATTCTAATGCCCCTATTTGCGGAGATGGTTACTAGTTCTGATTCAGGGGCTTCTGGGTATGCCAGATGCCCTAACAGAGTATTGACATTATCAGATTCTGTAGTTGGTGTAGGTGTAGAACTAGTGGGCGAGGCTTGAGAATCGGCGGTTTTTTTGGGTGCAGTAACGAAAAACAAAAAACCGCTAATTAAAGCCAGCAAGACAAATCCCGCAACTCCCCCAATCAGAATAATTCGGGGTTGCAACCAAATTTTAGGTGTTGCAACAGGGGTATCGCGTACAGCCACTGGAATATCATCACCAAGGTCATTCGATGAGTTTTGCGGTCTTCCAGAAAACCCTGCCTTATTCAAGGGTAAACTCCTGTTTTTGTGGGACAGCCATAACAGATTTTGCACTGGACAAAAGTAGAACTAACAGGTAGCATTTTACATCTGTGGTTTTTAGGCGCAATCTTGACAAACCTTTTAGAACTATACGTCAAGCTAGGAGGATTAGTCCTGGTAGGTTTCATTCTGGGACGCAAACTACCTGTGACAGTTCCTACACGTTTGGGACAGTTCCTCTTTTGGGTGGGAGTACCCATAAGCATAGTATCGTTTTTGCGTCAATCCAGTTTATCAGGGCAAATTTGGATTGCACCTGCCTTCGCTTACCTAGCTATTTTACTAGGAGCATTTTTAGCTTGGTTAGGGATTAAAGCACAAGCCTATTTTAGAAAGACTGTCCCCCAACAATCGACTCAGGCTAGCTTGATCCTAGCGGCAACGCTGGGTAATACAGGTTATCTTGGCTTTCCCATCACCTTAGCAATACTAGGCAAAGAATACTTTGCTTGGGCATTATTTTACGATTTGTTAGGTTCATTCCCCGGAACTTATGGCTTGGGTGTTTTGCTAGCAGCCCGTTTTGGCGGCGATGTCCAAAATCATTGGCAGACTGCTAGGGCGATCTTAATTAATCCTGCCCTATGGAGTTTCGGATTTGGCTTGCTGGTTCAAGAAATGACAATTCCCACGGTAGTAGAATTCTGCTTGGAGAAATTGGCTTGGATTAGTGTAGCTTTATCTCTGGTGTTAATCGGAATGCGACTAGGGCTGCTCAAATCTTGGCGTAGCCTACCACAAGCCGGGATGAGCTTGGGAATCAAAATGCTGCTAGTTCCCTTGATATTGGGCAGCATATTACCACTGTTTGGATTAACTGGTTCCACAGCCAAGGTAATTCTCTTACAAATGGCCATGCCTCCAGCTTTCGGCACACTGGTAATTGCTGAGACATTCAATCTCGATCGCGATCTGGCAGTTACGGCGTTAGCTGCTGGGGCTATAGTATTGCTGGTTACTCTGCCAATTTGGCTGTGGCTATTTTGATTTTAGATTTATGCTATGCATCCTGTACTGGATGCTGCCCATAATATGGCAAAGCCTCTGACCAATTAGGAAATTTGCCTTCTTGCCAATCGAGATTAGCTAGTTCTAAAATACTTGTCACCGTCGCTGCTAACCCAGATTGAGCTTGAATCAAATGATAATTAGTGTTCCAATTCGCTAATGTTTCCTGCCATGCTTCTGGTGTCAACACTCTATCTGATAAACACACTTTTAGTTTAGAAGTATCTGGCTCAAACTGATAAATAGCAGCAAAAATTTGACCTCGTTGAGCTGGCATTTCCACAGCAATAGTTTTTAGATTTTGACTTTTTCTGGCTTCTGACCAAGCTACCGCAGCCAAAGTTGAAATCGCAAATACAGGAATATCTAACTGTTGCCCTAAAGTCCGAGCCGTAACAACGCCAATTCGAGTTCCTGTAAAGCCGCCAGGGCCTTTTGCCACGGCGATAAATGACAAATCTGCCCAAGTTTGCGGTTTGACAAATTCAATTAAATATTGATGTATTAGGCTAGATAAATCACGCCCCAAATTCCAAACTTGACAGCGAGTATCGCCTGCAAAATTACTAATTGTTAGCCCTAATTCGGGAGTGGTAGTGTGCAGTGATAAAGCGTATTTTGTGGTTGTGAGGTGTTTTAGTTGTGTGGTCAAAGTTAATTAAAATATTTATTTTTTAGAGTTGACTTGATTTCTCTATTCAACCACATCATAGTTCTGAGTTTTCACTTTGTTTTCATCCCCTTGTAACTGGAACAAGCCTCTAGCCTGGGAAACCATCCTGGAAGGGCTGCCGCATCCAGTAGCTTGAATTGAGGCAGCAGGAAATACATTCCCAGCCTCCAGGCTGGGAACGAGACAACACAAGCCTTTGGGCTTTTCTTACTGCCATTCAGCTTAGAGGTTGTTTGAAAAGTCTAAATTATTACTTGCCTCTGCGACTAGAAGTCGCGGCTACACATACAAAACCCGCCTATGCGGGTTATAAAACTTAATTTTCTACTAGTCCACGCAGGTAGAGTTAGCCTGTGTAGTAGCAAATTATATTCGCTCAAAACTTTTCAAATATCCTCTTAGGCGTAGTCCGTCGTAGACATTCCTCTATTAATAATAGTGTTTGGTTCATGATTTGAAGGGGCTGAAACCCCTATTATTACGTTTGTTTTCAAAAGTTTGTGGTTTACTGGTTATAGTCAAATAGGTGTTTTTGAGCGCTATTGATAGCCATGTTTATCTTCAATCAAAAATATTTTTACTTCACAGTTGCATTATTTTTAATAGAGGTATGTATTGCTGTTTTTGTAAATGATAGTTTTATCCGTCCTTTCATTGGTGATGTTTTAGTAGTTATACTAATTTATTGCTTTGTCAGAGCCTTTTTCAAGATCCACTCATCCATCGTCGCTTTATCAGTTTTTGCATTTTCTTGTACTATCGAAATACTTCAATATTTTAATTTTGTAAATAATTTAGGATTGCAAAAATATAAGATTCTGGCTGTTGCCTTGGGAAGTGTATTTGATTGGAAGGATATCATTGCTTATGCAATAGGTACTATAACAAAAGTGTTGAATGTTAAGAAAAATCCGATAAAAACAGCCCAAAATATGTTAAA
>NZ_JBDNJQ010000136.1:0-23223 GCF_051172895.1 Nostoc sp. CALU 1950
CTGATTAACTCAGCCCTGCTGGGTCATTTTGTATGGCTTAGTCTAAACTCCAGTAGATAAGCTTTTTAGCCTAAAATCTAGCGTAATCGCCATATAAATTAAATACTTGAAAAAAATTTAGGTGGGGTGATATGAAACAAAACGGGAGTGGGTAAGTTACATCTAGAACACGCAACCACTTCCTATTACAGGGAAAACACTTATGAAAACCGAATTGAAAGCCAAATTTATCCAACACATTCTCAACAAAAAGAAAGAAAATGAGGGTTTCACTCTAATTGAACTGTTAGTAGTAATTATCATCATTGGTATTTTGTCGGCTATTGCCCTACCTTCTTTCTTGAACCAAGCTAACAAAGCTCGTGCATCAGAAGCAAAAACCTACGTTGGTTCTGTCAATCGCGCTCAACAAGCTTATCTGTTAGAAAACCCAACTTTCGTTACTGCCCAAAGTAATTTTACCCTACTAGGACTGGGTATCAAGACACAAACAGAAAACTATACTTATAACCTCGCTGCCTTAGGCGGTTCAGGTGCATCTGTTAAAGCTGTGCCAACAACTCCTGCTGGAAACCCTGCCATTTTGAAAGGCTACGGTGGTTTTGTCGCTGTTGGAGAAACAGCAGCAGGTGGCGTTGGGGAAGCAACCACAATAGCTGCTTTGTGTGAAACTGTAGATCCTATAGTAGCGGGTACCAACATAACTGATCCAGTCCTTGCTGCCCCTGTTACTAACATTCCCTGCGATCCAACTACCCAAAAATCAATTAAGTAAACAGTTATGCAATCAACCTGCTGGCAGTAATGTTGTCAGCAAAGTTATTCACAGGTGGATATAAATTATCCACCTGTTTTATCATTTATTGAGGGTATTAATGCTATTAAACTGAATAATTAAAAGAAAGCTTTTAGTAAGTAATTTAGTTCTGAAAAGTCTTCGTTAAAGGGCTGAATGTCTTACAAATAACAAAAAATAATAATTTTATATTTAATTATTTTTACTGACTTATGAACACCAAAAATGCTTCAAATACACTTGCCCAAGCGCAACAGCATCTAATAGCAGGAGAATATAATCAAGCTGCTAAGTTGTATGAGCAAGCAATAGCATCTGAACCCGATGTAATTCCCCATTATTGGTATTTAGGTTTAATGCTGCTTTTACAAAACAAAGAAATAGAAGCGCAAATTACTTGGATGCTACCATTGGCAGATGTAGAAGAAGAAAATATTCCAGCTTATACACAAGAACTAACTGAAGTTTTACAGCTAGAAGCAGAAAGACGGGAAAATTTGGAAGAATTTTCTCTCGCTTGGGTAATTCGTCAGCATATAAAAGAAATTAATAGTTTTGACATTAATAATCTCCTGAAAATTGTGCAACTTTCCTTCAAAATAGATAAGTTTGAAGGCGTTGAATTTGAAGAGTTGGAGATTATTGAGTTATTAAATTCTCAAAATTTTGTCGATTTAAATTTAGAATTATTACAGCAAGTATTACAGCAAGTTCTTGAAACTCCACCTTTCAATAAATCATCTATAGATTTCATAAAATCTTGCTTACCCTACCTGATTAATACACCATATTTCATCGATGTACTTCCTGCTGTGATGAAAATTGGTCACATATTTAAACTACCAGCAACAGCAGCACATCTTTTAAGATTGTATTTAAACCTAGATTCTAATAACTTAGAAATACTAAGACATTTAGCTATTTTTTATCAAAATGCTAAGAATTATTCTCAGGCTATAGAAACAGCAAAATTATGTCTTTCTTTATCCACAGAAATAGCCGATAAAATTTTTGCTGTTCATCTAATTTTGTGCAATTTAGTGACTACTGGTGGATACTGGGAAGAGATATGCTCAACAAAGCAAGAGTTAGAAGCTTTGCAGCAAGACCTTATCACATCCCAGCCACACGCCTTAGATGAAGTAAGAACGCTAGGTTTATTAACAGCATCTTTTGCTCTACCTCACCTTGAAGACAATCCTGACAATTTTAGAAAAATTCATAACCAATTAGCGCAAATTTGTCAGAAAAATATTCAAGCTATATATCATCAAGAATTTAAGCGTTATTCTGAGCGGCATATTAGTCATCGAAAAACAGCAAATTATCAGAATAAACTAAAAATTGGTTATGTATCCTATGCTTTGAGAAGGCATTCTGTAGGCTGGTTAGCACGCTGGCTATTTCAACATCACAACCGGGAGCATTTTGAAATCTATACTTATTTAATCAACTATGATTTAGGAGATGAAATTTCCCAAAACTGGTATGTAAATAAAGCTGATAAAGCTCACAAGTTAGGCATAAAAGCTTTAGAAGTTGCCGAAAAAATCTATGATGATGAAATCGACATTCTAGTAGATTTAGATAGTATAACTCTAGATGTTAGTTGTGAAGTGATGTCACTCAAACCAGCGCCAATTCAAGTAACTTGGCTCGGTTGGGATGCATCTGGTATACCTGCAATTGATTACTTTATTGCCGATCCTTATGTATTACCAGATTCAGCGCAAGATTATTATACAGAGAAAATTTTGCGATTGCCTCAAACTTATATCGCCGTTGATGGTTTTGAAGTCGGTATTCCTACACTACGTCGTCAAGATTTAGATATTCCTAATGATGCTGTAATCTATCTCAGCAGTCAAAGAGTATATAAACGTCACCCTGAAACGACAAAATGGCAAATGAAAATAATCAAAGAAGTCCCAAATAGCTACTTCTTGATTAAAGGTGATGCTGAAGAAGAACCTATTAAACAGTTTTTCTACAAAATAGCTGAAGAAGAGGGTGTGGAGCGTTCCAGGCTGCGATTTTTGCCTCAAGATCCCTCTGAAGCTGTCCACAGAGCGAATTTAACAATAGCTGATGTTGTATTAGATACATATCCTTATAACGGTGCTACAACAACCCTAGAAACCCTCTGGATGGGTATCCCATTAGTAACCAGAGTTGGACAGCAATTTGCAGGTCGCAATAGTTACACCATGATGATGAATGCGGGTATCACAGAGGGTATTGCTTGGACTGATGAAGAATATGTAGAGTGGGGTGTGCGCTTAGGGAAAGATGAAGCTTTACGCCAGCAGGTAGTTTGGAAGCTGAAAGCATCTCGACAAACAGCACCATTGTGGAATGGTAAGCAGTTTACCCGTGATATGGAGAAGGCTTACGAGCAGATGTGGCAAAGCTATATTGAGGGTAAATAAGCTCGTAGTGAGCTGCTCTAGCGCTCAAAGTTGAGGTTAATAAGGGCTGAAGCTAGGCTGTTGACTCTGTACCTTTTAGCCCACAAGACTTCATGCAGAAATTGTGTTTTTTATTTTGGCGTAAAGATGGCTGTTGCGGGCGCTTTCACACAAGCAAAAACCAGCACAAATAATTTTTCGGTAATTCCCCAAAAAATAGCCAAAATCAACAGCCTAGGCTGAAGCCCTTACTACGAACTTTTCGTTGGTAGTCAGGACTTTAGTCCTGTTGGTTTCTGAAGCACTGAAGTGCTTACTACAAACTTTTTGTTAGTAGTCAGGACTTTAGTCCTGTTGATTTATGGGATGGAAAAGCAATGAGATTTAGCTGTTCTTGAAAATCTTTCACTGAATCTACTTCTATCAGTTTTTGTGTATAAGATTGATAGTAAAATAGTTCATATCCTTTATTAGTTAAATACTGTGCAACCTCAATATTACTGCCTTGGCTACCTGCAATATTTTCATATAAAATAACTGGGGCAAACTGAGTGAGTAACTTCTGACTACCAGCAAGAACTGCCCTTTCATGTCCTTCTGCATCTATCTTGAGAAAATCCACTCTCTCGATATTTTCTTGCTCAATCAGACTATCTAAAGTAAAACAGGTGGCTTCCTCAAAAGACTCTGAAGACATATTTTCTGCTGCATCACTAGAAATCACCTGGTTAAGTTCGTTAGCAGAATGTAGTAATAATTTTACAGTGCCATTGCGATCGCTAGCTGCCCCTGCACAAACATTTACCCATGATAATTGATTAATTCTACAGGTTTCTTGTAAACAACGTACACAACCTGAGAAAGGCTCAACGGCTAACACTCGTCCTTGAGATCCAACTTTTAAAGCAGCACTGAAAGTATACACTCCAACATTAGCACCCACATCAATCACTGTCATACCAGGTTCGATGCTATTGCGCCAAAACTCCATTTCTTTCTCAAACCAGTCTTGTTCGGCAATTAAAACACTGGTGGCAATACTACGCAAGCTTGGCTCAACTGCCATTATTAAATCACCTTCAAAAGCCACATAAGTAAATAGGCTATTGCTTGGTAATTGCGTCCAGTGCCACTCTAAGGATGAGGAGTTTAGCTGATAAAATTTCTGAGAGACTTCCTGCCAGTAATCTGAGACTTCTATCTGGTTTAAATCTCGGTAAGCTAAGTAGAGTGCTTGAAGAACAGGGGCATAATTTGGCGCTAATTTTCTAGCTTGATGTAAATATAAAATTCCTTCAATTTCTCCAGTCATTAAACTAGATATTCCTAGTTTTAGCTCAATATCAACTGAATTCGGTAAAAGTTGGGCAGCTAGATGTAAGAAACGGCGACTCACAGAAGTGTAAAAAACTAACTGCGAACGACATATTATTTCAATCAACAATAAAATTGCTTTCTTATAACCATTCTCAGCTAAGAAAACTTGCTCCAAGCATTCGCGATCATTATCGGATAAGTTGTGATTTTCAGTGGATATATATATTAAAGAATGAAAGTCATTTTCGTTAACTGTATAAGCAGGTTGTAGTGTATTAATAAAAGTATTAAGCGCTATTTCTATCGCTTTTTGTTTTTCTCCAATCATGCTATAAATTAAAGCAAGATGAGCAGCACAAAGTGGATGTTTCTCTAAGTTTAGACCATTATTCAATGCTTCAAAGGCCATTTCCAGATAGACTGAGCGCAAAACTAGATTATCAACACACTGTTCTGCCTCGCTCAAAGCTACCACTGCTAGGTTATTCCAATCATCTGAAGAATTAGGAGTATCCCAAGAAGTTTGTAACAGAATTCCATTAATTTTTGATAAGATATCGGCGTTAATAGCTGGTAGTAATTTTTGAATATATTGCAAATATATATCATCGACAGCACGATCAGAGTTCATATTAAAAATAGGGTAAATGTATCTAAATTAGGTTTGATAAAGTCTCTATACGACTAGCAAATGTATTAATAAGTACTACGCAATATTGAGTGCCAGTAAGTCTCTCGTTCTGAGGATACCCACCTGCTCAACAGAAACTAACATCTTCGCTAAAAATTTTTTACGCAAACTTCAAATGCTGACTCTGAAGACTAGGTTATTTTATGGTCAGCCCATGCTGTAATAACAATTTTGCCATGCGTAGTTTACCGCCGTAGGCATCGCTCCCATACTTCAGGGACTTCCAATAAATAAATTAGCCAATCTTGTCCACCCCATAAGAAGTAGTTGAGTATTTTTTATTTGGAAGTTCCTCAAAGCATAACCCTCTCCCGCACCTAGACAGAGCTAACCCTCCAGGTCTTCTTCTCTGAGCAAAACATTAAAATTATATAAAGATTTGCGATGATTCTACCTAATGACAGATGTTTGCGATATTCTAAATAACGTTTAAATAAACAAAAACAGTAGCTATTTCTACTCAATTGCAAACTTGCCCGTAAGTCAAAAACTTTCAAACCAGCCCTTGTCATATAGGTTGTTCAACAAGCACACACATTTTTTGTGATTAAAACAAATAGAATTTTCCTAGTCGTCCTTAGTCACACTACTTAGTGAAACTTCACAGACGAATAATGATTCTGCTCAGTGTCCAGAATATATCTCTTACAAAAGGTAGTGTTGTAATCTTGTGGAAAAAGGCTAAAGGTAGAGAGGAAAAAGAAGACAGGGAAAGATTAAAGGGAAAAGGGGAAACAGAAGCATCCCTTAACCCTTCATCCCTTAACCCTTTCCTCTCGACCTATGCCTAGTTTCTGCAAAAAGTTTAAGGACTACTTGGTGGAATTGGACTTTTGTGGTGGTAATTACCGTACAAAACCGAATTTACCAGTAACTTAGTAGAGTTTGTTATGGTATAGTTAGAAAGTTAAGACTAGCTTTACCAAATTACACCACTCTACGGGCCGGCAACAATTGCAGAATGGAAAGCAGTTTTAATTAAGCATTTACCAACAAAATCTGAATTCAATCGAGGTTATGACTCAGCAAGTGATTCACCCAATGGTGAAATTGCAGCGCAACGTGCAATCACTCATAGAATCGAACATTATTAAGCCAAGCGATAGCATCTGGAAAATCGCTTTGCTATACGGTAATGAATGGCAGCACTGGAAACAGGAACTGCTTGACTTTGGCTTTAGTATGCAAGACCCAGTTAGTGAATTGCTAGCTGTAGAAACTTGGGATGAGGAGTAGGGAATAGGGAATAGGGAATAGGAATTTTTAATATTCACCACTCCCTTACTCCCACTCTCTAAACTTTGCAGGCAGCTAAAGCCGCAGCTAATTCTTTTGCAGTTTGATAGCGATCGCGTGGCAATGGTTCTGTAGCGCGATCAATCACATCTCTTAATTGGGAACTAATGGTGGGAACTTTTGCTACATCAAACCTGAAATTTCGCCCTCTTTGGCGATAATACTTGAAAGGGTTTTCGCCTGTGAGCAGAAAAATCAGTGTTGGCCCAATTGCATACAAATCAGATTGAGTTAAAGGTTGTCCTCGTTCTTGTTCAGGAGCGCAATAACCTTCTGCACCAATTCGAGTACCGGGCGCTGTGCCAATTTCCTTAACTGCGCCAAAATCCAGCACCACTATGCGATTTACTGCACTTCGCACCATTAAGTTGGCGGGTTTAATATCGCGGTGAATCAGTGGAGGGCTTTGGCTATGAAGATAGTCTAAGATATCGCAGGTTTGGATCATCCAAGCGATCGCTTGGCTTGGTGTTACTGGGCCAGTAGTATAGACACGTTTCTCTAAATCTTGACCGTGGATTAGTTCCATTGCCAAGTATTTTTTTCCGTCTTCTACAAAGAAATCGTAATACTTGGGAATTCCAGGATGGTTAAGGGATTTGAGAGTGTACGCCTCTCGCTCAAATAATTCTTGAGCTTTGGCAATTCTTAGCATATCAGCATTCATTTGCTTCAACACCAGAAGTTGTGGCATACCCGCAATCTCACCAGCCGCATCCCAAGCGAGATAAGTAGTACCCATACCTCCTTGTCCGAGAGTTTGCAACACCTCATAATGGCGAATCCTCTGTTGCACCAAGAGAGGTTGACCGCAGTGGATGCAAAACAGATTGTTTGGGGAGTTGCCTTCGTGGGTGCAAATGTAGGATAAATTTGCTATACCTTGGGCTGAATAGAGTGTTGCAGCGGCGTTTTCTTCTGTGCCTTGCATTTGTTGTTGCGATCGCAAACCAGTTTCCAGTACTGTTACATCCTGAATTTGGAATTGCAGTATTGGGCCTCCCTGTGCCAGTTGCAAAAGGGAATTATCTGGTAACGGACTCTGAATTACAAGGATACCGTTGAGGAAAGTCCCATTTGTACCCTGACTAATCAGCCGCCAACCACCGTCATTACCGGGAGAATCGACTTGCCTCAGTTCTAGATGATGCCGCGAAACTAAACTATCAGTTAAAACAACGTGATTATCTGCCGCTCGACCAATCCGAATTATGGAGGAGTTCTCAAAGCACCACTGCTGGAGGGGCGTTTTCTGTTGCGGTTCTAACAGCGTCAGACTAACCACAATACAACCTACAAGGTAAATGGATTAGGGATTGGGGATTGGGGATTAGGGATTGGGGATTGGAGAGTAGAAAAATTATTTCCCAGTCCCCAGTCCCCAGTCCCCAGTCTCCAGTCCCTTAATTTTCAACTTTCCAAATTTGGGCGTACTTTTGCCCGAATCAGTATACCAGTAATGTTGTCATGACCATTGTGCTGGTTTGCCAAATCAATTAAGTCTGTAACGCCCCGTTCTAAGTTAGCGCCAGAACTAAGTAAGGGTTCTAAGTGAGTCTGCCAATGGGTTTCTAGTAAATCATTATCTGATAGACCGTCCGATGCCAACAGTAGAAGAGTATCTTCATTAATATCGAAAAAGCCAACATCAGGATCAATCGAGCTTTCGTCACGAGGCCCCAAGGCTTGAGTGAGTTGGTAGGCATCCGGGCGGGCATATGCGATGCTTGCTTCCACTCCGCGAGTAATTTCCCGTTGCCCAACTTCATGATCTACTGTGACTTGTTCTAGTCCCCGCTTGCGCGTCAGACGATAGAGACGGCTATCTCCCACATGAGCAACTGCTGCTTCAGTATCTTGAATTAAGAGCATTACCAAAGTTGTACCCATACGCCCAACTCCAGAACGGGCATCTTGTTGATTGAGCTTGAAAATCGCCTCATTAGCTAAATACACTGCCTCACGAATGCTCTCTTCTGTTGGCAGTTGGTTGGCAATCCAGTGTTCTTGAAAGTATTGCCGTAGGGTGTTGACTGCTAACTCACTGGCTATCTCGCCGCCAGCGTGTCCACCCATACCATCACAGAGAATATACAAACCATGCCCTTCCAGGACTCGACTTTTGGGCAACTCCAGTTTATGGATTTTGGTTTCAATACCAAAGTAGTCTTCGTTATGATGACGTTGACGCCCCACATCTGTGCGTCCTGCATCTTCTAAGCTACTTAACTGCATTGCCAACACAACAGTTGGCATATCATCAGTTTTGCTAATGATATCTTCTGGCTCATCTGATTGCGGGATAGTGGGCACAGCCGTGTTTTTCTCCTTTATTGGGGGCAAAGTTGGGGTTCCTAGTGCTTCTATTTCAATAGAGATTTCCTCCAAACGCGATCGCAATTGTGCGATCGTCTGAATCTTACCTACATCTAAATCCCCTAACATCTGGACTACAGAGCCAAATTGAGTACGTTGAGATTGCCTAAATAACGATTGCCAAACCCGCCCCAAAGCTTGGATAGTTAATGGCTTCTCTGGAATATCGGATGTTTGGGCTTGGACATCTTCTGGCGACTCGCCGACAGGCTGAGAATTCGATGATTCTACATACAATCTTTGTAGCGCCAGCGTTTGGTCTTCATCCAATCGCAAATTCGACAAATCTAAAAGGCTTTGACGACAATTTACTGGTTCCAATACTGCCCAAAGTTGGGCCATTTGATAACACCAGTGTAAAATTTTTAACGAACTCGTTGTTTCTTCTTGCCAGCGATCGAGTAAATGCTGCCAATTTGAGCGGTCTTCGATTATTACTACCTGTATATCACCCTGCTGCCATGCATCATGAATCGGCGGTATCCCCCGCTCACCTTGGGATTGTAAGGCAATATAAAGTCTAGCAAGGTGAGGAATTTCACTTGTTTCTACTGATGGCGTTAGCAAATCTGATTGCTGACTTGCTAGCATTGCCCCAATGGGTGATATTTGATACGGTTGGCAGTCTAGAACTCTCACACCTACATCAGTAATGGAGGTAGTTTCCGTTTGGACAGGTAGCGTATCTAACAATTGATAGCGCTCTTGGGAGTCTAAATAGGAGCCTAATGCAATCTGAAAACTAGGGGATACAGGAGATGAGGAGGGTATTGCTTCCTCATCTCCGTCTACTCCCACATCTCCCTTATCTTCTTCATCCCCCTCTACTCTCAAAGCTTCCCCAGTCGTTTCTTTAGCAATAATTGCCCAAAACACTGTTCCACATTCCGTGTCACAGTTATGACAACGTAGTGCATTCACAGGTACATCATCGGTACTGCATTCAGGACAGACCTTGTGAGTCAGGGACGTACCACAGTTTTGACAGAATTTGTTGCTATTGGGGTTTTCAAATTTACACTGAGGGCAAATCAGCATAGTGGAAGTTCCTTTATTCCCGTTCCAAGGTGCTTCTAGCCACTAAGATCCAAGGTGCCACAATTGGCTGTCCCTGACTACAGTAGACCTACAAGAGATTGTAGTTCATCAATGAATTTTGGTGGCAGTATTAATTGTGACGCATATTAGATAAATATTTCATATATTGGCAGCCAATTGCTTATAAATGGAGATTGGGGAAAATGAGGGAGATGAGGGAGATGAGAGGACAAAGGGACAAGGGAAAAGGGAAAAGGGAAAAGGATAAAGAAACAAACCCTTTCACCCTTCCCCTTTACCGTTTACCCTTTACCCTTTTTCATAATCCCCCATGCCCTATTGCCACGAGTCTGGCAATTCTGGAGGTTCAGCGTTAAACCATTTTTGATAAATTTGCTTGTAAGTGCCATTGGATAACAAAGTCGCTATACCTTTGTTAATTGCATCCAGATGAGGGGAATCTTTGGGCGTGGCAATTCCGTAGTATTCTTCAGTGAGTAGATCGGCGACAACTCTGATGCCTTTGAGTTTGTCATTTTTAATTGCATATAAGGTAGCGAAAGCATCGCTAACTACAGCATCAACATTGCCATTGAGTAAGTCTTGGAAAAATTCTGGCCCAGAATTAAATGTACTAATTTTGGCATTAGGGATGGTTTTGGCAAAATCTGCCCCAGTGGAACCAATTTGTACAGCAATTTTTTTACCTTTGAGACTGTTGAAGTCTTTAATATTTTGGTTGTCTTCGCGTACAGCGATCGCTAGTCCAGCTTTAAAATAGGGTCTGGAAAAAGCAATTGTTTTCAGGCGTTCAGCGGTAATTGTAATCCCACTAATGGCTGCATCGACTCTTTTGGCTTGCAAGGTCGAGATCATCCCATCAAAAGGCAGAGTTTCAAACTGGACTGCAAAACCTGCTACTTTAGCGATGCCATTCATCAAATCAATATCAAAACCTTCTAAGTGACTGTTAACTTTTTGGATTTCAAAGGGGATAAAGGTGGGATCTGTCGCCACTTTTAGAGGTTGAGCATCTGGATTTGGAGTCGGATAATACTTGTTACAGGCAATGATCAGTAGGAAACAGCCTAAGCTCAGAATTAGCTGCTGCCATTTCAAGTTCATCAGTTTCACTAGAGTCATTAGTCATGCCCATACCTATTAAAAATATTTTCTTGAGCTACCAAATTGCTCTGTATAAATTTTAGATTTTAATTGCCGGAGGGGTTGATTAAGGGTAAAGCAATGAAATCCTTGCGCTATCTGAATTACAAATTATGAATTCCGCGCAGCGGTACTAGTATGTCAAAATAAAAATACCCGATACATCAAGGTGAGCGATCGCTCCGAAAGCTAGATTAAAGGATTGACCTGAGCAATGGCAGACCCAACCAATCACAATCAAGCGGGAGAAGTAGCTCCCAGCACTGTTGACAAGCAAGCTCCCAGTGTGGCTGAAGAACACGCTCCTAGTACAGACTCGCCCGAAGCCACAGACATTCCTACTGCTAACGCGCCAGATCCTAAAGCCGCAAATCCCGAAGATAACCCCAATGCTGCTAAACCAGTTGCTGTACCACCCAAGCGAGAAAAACCCGCAGCCGCAGATAAAGCCGCAGTAGACGAAAAACCAGCTGCCGCAGCTAAAGCCGCCAAAAAGGAAAAAGCTCCATCTGTTGAAGACAAGCCATTTGTAGAGTTCATCGAGCAAGACTACTTGCCAGCTTTACAAAAAGCGATCGCTCAACAAGGTGTGCAAGATTTACAGGTGTCTTTTGCCAAGCAGAAAGTGCCAATCACTGGCTTTGAATCTGCCCAAGAATGCTGGCAAATTATCGGCAGTTGGAAAGAAATAGGTCTGCGTCAGTTTAATCTGTATTTCCCCGAAGAAGATATTCAAGGGAAAAAGGGATTTTCCTGTAATGAAGGCAAAAAACCTAGCACTCTTGAGTCATTCTTAATCGATGAGCGCAAAATTACCCTCGATTTGTTGGTATTTGGCTTGGTTCAGCGCCTAGATGGTCAAAAGTGGTTAGGTATAAATTAGTTATTAGTCATTAGTCATTAGTCATTGGTCATTGTTTTTTTACAAGTGACAAATGACAAATGACAAATGACAAAGAACAAATTAAAGTTCGTGGAAATGGTAGGTAACGGCTCCAGTATTGGGGTCGTTATCAATTTTTACATAACCTGATTTGTACATTTCATTGAGAGTAGCTTCCACTTCAGCAAAGCTAGCTCCTGTGAACTTCACCCCTTGAGTGACAGTTAAAAAACCACCCTTACTTTCCGCCGCTTCAATTAGTTTAATCATGAGTTGGTTGCCTGTTGGGCGGTGGACTTGAGAAGCAACCACTGCTTGATTCAACGGCACACCCAAGGGAGATACACCCGCTTTTAATCTCAAATTGCGTTCGTATTCGTCAACCATGTTGGGGATGAGAAGCAGATCCACCGTCTGCCCTATGTAAAACAAACCAAAAGTACACAGCCACAACAAACCCGTCCCTATTTTGCCATTGTATAAGCGGTGCAGCCCTCCCAACCCGAAAAATCCAACTGCACACAAAATGTAAGAGACAAGAAGTCGGTCTTTCTGCTGATTGTTTTCAAGGTTCATCTTGCTTTTCAACCCTTTGGATTTGCTCTTGTTGTCTAAGATGGGTTTTCCATGTTGTATTCACAACTAAAGAAAATTACTGAGATATTAGTGCTTTGAGATACAAAAAGCGCGTGTTACTACCCTTGATTGAAATAGTGATTATCACTGAACTAAGTTTATTTGACTACTAATCCGCGATTCTTGGTTCCGCAAACATTGAATGATTGTTGCAACTCTTAATCTTTTGCTTACAAATTTCTCACCCGCACCTTGGTAGACTGAACTTTATACAATTGGATTATTGTGGGCTGTTACGTTTTAACAGAACATTACCCTTAGCTTTCTGGTGAAGCAGTCGCTCAGAGGATGTTTTCCCGATGAGGAAGTGCCAAACCCGAAGGGTCTACTTAAGATAATAAAGACGAAAGAGCAATCAAGACATGGTAGATTCCCTCAAAAAACCAGGCTTTGAAGAAATCCGGCCAGGGATTAAAGTCCCGGCAAAAGAAACCCTGTTAACACCTCGGTTTTATACTACCGATTTTGATGAAATGGCGCGGATGGATATCTCCGTCAATGAAGACGAGTTACAAGCCATTCTCGAAGAGTTCCGCACCGACTACAACCGCCATCACTTTGTTCGGGATGCCGAGTTTGACCAATCCTGGGATCATATTGACGGGGAAACTCGCAAATTGTTTGTTGAATTTCTAGAACGTTCTTGTACAGCAGAGTTTTCCGGCTTTTTGCTGTATAAAGAACTTGGCCGTCGCTTGAAAGGAAAAAGCCCCGTTTTGGCAGAGTGCTTTAACCTGATGTCACGGGATGAAGCACGTCACGCTGGCTTTTTGAACAAAGCTTTGTCGGACTTTAATCTGTCCCTAGATTTAGGGTTTTTGACTAAGAGCCGCAGTTATACCTTCTTTAAACCGAAATTCATCTTCTACGCTACTTATCTTTCTGAGAAGATCGGTTATTGGCGCTACATCACTATTTATCGCCATTTAGAAGCACATCCCGAAGATCGGGTTTATCCCATCTTCCGGTTCTTTGAAAACTGGTGTCAAGATGAAAACCGTCACGGTGATTTCTTCGATGCCATTATGAAATCCCAACCGCAAATGTTGAATGATTGGAAAGCACGGCTGTGGAGTCGGTTCTTCCTGTTGTCGGTGTTTGCGACCATGTATCTCAATGACATCCAACGCAAGGACTTTTATGCCACCCTGGGATTGGATGCACGAGAATACGACATCCATGTAATTCAGAAGACTAACGAAAACGCAGGTCGCGTGTTCCCACTGATGCTGGATGTAGAGAATCCAGAGTTTTATGAGCGATTGGATATCTGTATATCCAATAATGAGAAGTTGGGTGCGATCGCTAATTCCAGCACTCCCAAATTCCTGCAAATCTTCCAGAAATTGCCACTTTATATCTCCAATGGCTGGCAGTTATTGCGCCTGTACCTGATGAAACCGATTGATACTGTTTCTGCTCAAGGGTCAGTTCGTTAAGTTATAACAGGTTTGCGAAAGCTTTGGTGGTTCTGTTGATTACAGAACCACTTTTTTTGTCCAGAATTATTACCCTATGGGGTACTATCCGTCAATAAGTCTAGGCAGTTAAGTTTGATATGTAGTTTCGATGTAAACAAACAGATGACAGACATATCAAACGGAATTGGAATTATTAGACCAAAATCAACTCTAGTCTCAACCTTGGAACTTTTAGTAAAGCCAATTACACCTGTTGCGGCTCCTGGTACTGAGGCTGTTGCCCGTACTGTTGTCCAAGGTTACTTTTTGACAATTGCAAATACTAGCAGTTCAAATATTGCAGTCAGGCTGCAATTTGCTCTAACTACACCGCTAAAACTAGGTGATTCCAAGCCCGATATCTTAGCTGATACAGTGGTTATTCAGGATGTTAGTGTAGACAATCAATTTCAAGACCTAACTCCTACAGGCGATCCCAGAAAATTCACGTACTCTCTGAAAATTCCTGCCCACGATACAGCTTTGGTTACTTTACTGCCTGATGTCACCAAGCTAGATATCATCAAAGCAGCGAAATTAGAGATTCGTGGATATGTGGAAATCTCTTTAATCTCTTCTTCAGGAACAACTCCAGTTAACCTGTTATTGACGCCTGAACATAGAGGTACATTCCTGCCTCAGAACTTATTAGTATCTCGTTCTGCTTTAGACTTCGATCAATTAGCTTATTCTTTGCCTACATCTGTTGGTGGAAGCCTGTTTACCCTTACAGCCCCAGTGTCTAAACAGAGCAAGGAACTGAAGATAGAAGTTAAAGAATTTGAGAAAGTTCAGAAAGATAAAGACTTCGAGAAAATTCAGGCTGAAAAACTCCCTGAGACAAATCAAGTTGAAAATCTGACTTCAGCAGATGGTTCAAATGACCTACAGCGGCTAATCGGTCTGATGGCTCAACGTCTTGATCAAATAGAACAGGCAAATGGGCAAGCTTTCATCCAGCCCCAAGAACGCCCAAATGTCGGTCAACAAGTAGTTAATCAACCAAGGAATTAAGTAAGCGTGTTGGTTATTGTCGCCAGTCGTCATGACAAAGCCGCTGAGGCGCTGGTTGCTAATTGGGCGGCTCATGGTCATGGTGTCAGCCTACTGACGCCTGAAGATTTGTCAGTGGTTGGATGGCGACATTACTTGAGTTCTATTGATGTGGGAGATAGGGAAGATGAGGGAGAAAGTACTACCTCATCTACCTCATCCTCCTCAGTAGTGGTAGGTGGGGTTGCGGTTGCTCTCGATCAAATCACCGGCGTTTTGACTCGCCTACCTTCTATTTTCGAACAGGAACTTCTGCACATTGTCCCTGATGACCGAGCATACGTCGCTACGGAAATGAATGCCTTTCTAATTGCTTGGTTGTCTAGCTTAAAATGTCCAGTCTTGAACCGACCAACGCCAACATATCTGTTAGGGCCTGCTTGGCGACCTGAACAATGGGTTTATGCGGCTGCTCAACTGGGTATTCCAGTACGTCCGGTGCGACGGCAAAGTTCGATGTCGGCAAATGTGTGTCCCCAGGTTATCGAAAAATCTTCGGTCAAGGTGACAGTGGTGGGCGATCGCTGTTTGGGTGAAGTTGAAAAAACTCTAGCTTCACACGCCAGACGTATTGCTGATGCTGCTGAAGTTGACTTGTTGACCGTTCATTTTAGCAGCGGTGAATCTCCAGCAGAGTTTTTGGGCGCTGATTTGTGGACTGATATTTCTGCACCAGATGTAGGCGATGCCATCCTTGAGTATTTGAGTGGAGGTAATGCCAAATGTTGATTTTGTTGTGGGGTATTACCGAAGAATCTCCTTTAGCAGCAGTTCACTCAGAACTAACTAGTCTAGGCATACCGTCAGTATTCCTTGACCAACGAGATATTTTAGATACTGAAATTGAACTATCTGTAGGCAATGTTTTAGATTTATCAGTCCAAGGACAAATTCGCACTTGGTATCAAAAAATTGATTTAAGTGAAATTACTGCTGCTTACTTACGCCCCTATGACTCGCGCCGTCTTCCTCAAATTGCCCAAGCAGGTGCAAATAGTCCAGCTTGGCAACATGCGATCGCAGTTGATGATACCTTAATGTCTTGGTCTGAAATTACACCCGCCTTTGTCGTTAACCGTCCATCTGCAATGGCTGCTAACGGCTCTAAACCTTATCAGTTAGAGCAAATTCGCTCACTCGGCTTCAAAGTTCCCGAAACCCTTGTCACCACAGACCCCGAAGCCGTGCGATCTTTTTGGAAACTCCACGGCGATATTATTTATAAATCCATCAGTGGTATTCGTAGCAAAGTCTCGCGTGTGGGAGTTGAGCATCTAGAACGCCTTGATAATGTATCTTGGTGTCCGACTCAGTTTCAGCAATATATACCCGGTAGAGATTATCGCGTTCATGTTGTCGGTACAGAGATTTTTGCCAGCGAGGTAATTTCTCAAGCTGATGATTATCGCTATGCCGCAGAGAATGATGAATCCACAGAAATCCGTGCTTGTCATCTTCCTGAAGAAGTAGAACAGCAGTGTAGAGTCTTGGCAAAAGCAATAAATCTACCTCTTTGCGGCATCGATTTGCGCCGCACACCTGGAGGTGATTGGTATTGCTTCGAGGTTAATCCTTCACCTGGGTTTACTTATTACCAACAGTTTACAGGTCAGCCGATTAGTACTGCGATCGCTAATTTGCTAGCAGGCAAAAATCGGATTTAATGAAAAATTAGTTTAATTAATTTCATCTTTTGAGTATGGAGTTCTTAGGGTAAATTTCGGAATTACTGCTCATTTCACCCGAAATCTAATTATTTTTCAGTACGCATAAAAAGAGACACAGTTATTCCCAAACCAATTGCTCCCCAACCTAACCAATTAATCATATTGGAAGAATAATCTAATTGAATTGGTGAAGCATTTGGATTCTGGATTAAAAAATTAATCTGTCCTGCGATCGCTTGCGCTTCCGTGGGATTTTTTCCATCTTGACCAATTTGGTAACTAATACCCTTTCTTGTTACTCCTAACACCCGAAAAAACTGTATATCCTCAGTAGAATCATCTGTAAATCGTGTAGCATTAATTATGACAACCTTTCTCTGTGTAATATTATCAATAGTTTTCTCTTCAATTATCTGTTGACTAAATGCTAAACGTTCAGTTATTGTACAAGATGCTGTTTTCGACTGAGTAGCTTTGCAGCGAATAATTAAACCCCCTGAGCCATACTGAAAAATACCTATACCAATTCCAGCCAAAGCAGCACCAAAAAATAAGCGCAGCAATATATCCGGTAAATTTTTCATACTTATGCACCTATCTTGGATGGGACATGACGCTTATAATCCCTTTGTTATAATTCCCAAATAAGTACCAAGCTGTAACACTCATGAACTGTTCACAAATGCAATGGCATCGTTAGTGAATAAAAATAAATCAGAATGATTTTTATGCTAATTATTAAAGCCCACGGATGAATTCGTGAGCTTTTTAATGCAAGCTAACTTGTCGTTGCTGCTTTGTTTCCATTCTGGTTGCCGTTTTTGTTGCCGTTACCATTCACACTGGCGATGAATGACGGTTCCTGTAAACTAGAAACTGGTAACTCGCCTCGCAGTCCCTTGCGGCGCTGGTTTTTAGGAATACCCCCCGCCATACCGTACTCCACACTACTTTTACCATATTGAGTCGCAACTCCTAAGAGCATGTGTTCTGCCATATCTGCCAACTCGCGCTCTGTTTGGAGCATTTCATGATACAACTTATCCAAGTTGGAAAGAGCAGTGTTGTATAAATTTTCTCTAGTTCGCATCGTCTCAATTAGGGTTGAGAAAGTCAGTAGAGTGAGTCCATTGCCTACACTTAAATTTGGATCAATTGAGTTCATGCTAGCAGCACGACGCGCTGCTTTTTCTAACACCTGAGAGGTTCTTTTTCTCCGAGCCATGATATGAAGCTTTTAATCTAGTACGGTTAATATTCTTTACTTTAAAAAACTTCCGTATCGATCAGCTTGAGAAAACTCCGGCAATTCTACAATGGTTTTTGTTACATAGCGATCGTTGTAATGAATGCGCGATATACCGAAATGAGAAAGCAATCAAGCTTTTGAGAAAGCAATATGCCTTTTTGCTTGCTGAATCTACCGAAATGAGAAAGCAATCAAGCATTTTGAGAAAGCAATATGCCTTTTTGCTTGCTGAATCTACCGAAATGAATGCGCGATATACCGAAATGAGAAAGCAATCAAGCATTTTGAGAAAGCAATATGCTTTTTTGCTTGCTGAATCTACTGAAATGAGAAAGCAATCAGGCATTTTGCTTATTGAAATCGACTTGATGGGGTATTAAAAGCTTGACAAACTTAAGACGTAGGTTGGGTAGAACGGAGCGCAACCCAACACATTGGTGTCAAGGGTGTCAATTTAACATCAAAGCAATTCTATAACTAGCTTTTAGATTGCCTTGTTCCCAGTCTCCGACTGGGAATCCCGTCGTTGGGGCTGCCGCTTCCCTTACTGGCGGCAAAGCCGCCAGGAGCAGCATTTTCAGCCTCTGGCTGAAAACGAGATTTGAAGAGGCTTTTAGCTTAAATGGAAATCTTTGCTCTTTCTTCTCTACGAGACGCACAAGGGAGAGACAAATTTAATGCTTTTTTACTCGGCACTTGTTACTCAGTACAAGCTCAACGCCCCGCTATCCATGTACAGCAATGTTTTGATAAGAAAGGTTTTCGTGAGTTTCTACGGATATAACAGAAGCCGACATTAGTATAGACTGGCTTTGAATACACCTGAAATTTATCAGGGACTTAGTTTGTCGCTGCTGGTGACTTCCTTGCTGGTATCTTATTGCTTTTGACTGTATGAAACTTACTCTAATCTACGGTAAGTCTTCCTTATAAAGGTTTCTTGGCATTTAAAACGACCCCACTGTTTTGAGGCTATAGGCTTAGAATATTTACAAGCTTTACTTACGAATTAGCTCTCTCTAGAGAAAGTACCGTTTTTGCTGTCTAAGCTGACATTCATCCTATTTCTATCCAGATTTGTATAGCTTATTAACAAATCAGCGGATTCATTAATATTAAGGCTGCTTTAGTATTTAGTTTCTTACCCTGACCTATTAGACAGCTAGAGTGTTCATTTCATTTTGTTCAATAGCTTTTAGCCTTTATCGCTCCCATGCTGACCCATCACCGCAAGCCCGTGTGCTTATCACTGATTTCCACTGACCTACCAATCTGGTCTGTTGTCGAAACTGCCGCAACATTGTATCAAAAAGATACTGATAGATTCCATTTGTTACTGACCGCACCGCCCCTAATTAGCTGCGAAGTAGAGAGTGTAGTAAGTCCACAGGACAGACTTCCCCAAACTAAGAGCAAAGCTTACGCCCCTAACAGTCCCAGAATTTTGTGGCTAGAGATTTCCCCTTATCGCGTCATCATGACTATGCAAGGTAACGCCCAAGTGAGTTACCGTCACTTTTGGGAACAGGGCGTTTATGGTATTAGTCGCTATTGGTTGCCAACTGAGTCATTGCAACCTAACGATCCTATTCGTTTGCGAAATTTTACTAGTAGCCTAACTCTCAACGGACATCCCTTACCAGAACATTTGCGTCTGGAATATGAATTGTGGGCAGAAAAAGTCCAATTAGGATGCTACATACTGAATTTGGAAATTAAACATTGATGGGAGTGGGGATTAGGGAGTGGGAGGATGAGGGAGCAGGGGAAGTAGGAGAAGCAGGGGAAGTAGGGGGAGAAAGAATAACTAATGCCCCGTGCCCCATACCCAATCCCCAATGCCCCATGCCCAATGCCCAATGCCCCATACCCAATCCCTTTCAACCAAAATAACTGGGTTGGTTTCCAGGTTTCCATTTAATATTGCAACCAACACTTGGCTTTTGCTCGTTTGTAACAGGTTTATCTGCTAGCACTGCTTCAATGGCTGCACGTAAATCTGCGCCAGTCACAGGTTTATCATTACTGGGGCGGCTATCATCTAATTGTCCCCGATAAACTAGTTTGCGATCGCTATCAAATACAAAAAAATCAGGTGTGCAAGCTGCTGTGTAAGCTTTTGCTGTTTCCTGACTCTCGTCGTAGCATAAGGTAAAATTAAACCCTTGTTCTGTGGAAAATGCTTGCAACGACTCTGGTGCATCATCTGGGTAATTGTGTGCATCGTTAGCACTAATGGCAACGATCGCTAAATCACCTGTAAAATAATCTTTTCCTAACTGCACTAATTCTTTTTGAATGTGCTTTACAAATGGGCAATGCCGACAAATAAACATTACCAACAGTGCTTTTTTATCTGCAAAGGTAGAAAGTGAAGTTGCTTTTCCAGATACTACTTCCGGTAGATTAAAATCTGGCGCTTTCGTGCCTAATGGCAACATCGTTGAAGCAGTTAAAGCCATATTTCACCCAATATTTTTACGCTGATAACTGCTTTGGCTATCAGTATATTTTCACTCTAGCACTAAGTTTTACATAAATTAAGAGACGGTAAATTTACCGTCTCTTACATTTGTTGATAATTAAGTTATAAAAATTAGTTTTTACAAGACTCAGTGCTGAGTTTTAAAGTTGAGTACTCAGCACTCAGCACTCGGAACTCAGCACTCTTCATAGGCTTGCCAAAACACCAACGATACCGTGTCCTGTGAATACTTCTAATGCTATTAGAGAAACAAAACCAATCATTGCTAGACGACCGTTGAGCATTTCTGCATAAGGAGTGAAGCCAGTGCGATCGCCTTGCTCATCTACATAAACTCTTGGCTCGATCGCAAAGTTGTTCAGTTTGCCTTGGTCGTCAATTATAGCAGTGTTTGTACGCATCTGATTTTTCCTTGTTTTTCTCTTATGTAAACAACTGTAACAAAGTTATTAATATTTGTAAAGTATCTGAATCTGCTCAAGTAGAAATCCAAGCCAGAGATATGATAGTGGATCGAGTTCAAAGCCAATGTCTAACAAACCGGCTCCGCTCCTTCTGCGTAAGCACTTTCATTCACAAATCCGTTCCCGATAAGCTAATGCATCGATTTCGAGTAGAGGTTATTGCCAAAACACCAAACCCGCAGCAGGTGATTTATGCCGCGATGCACCAGGACTATACTGATGGGTTCGTGTTTGATGAGCGCGACTCCTGGCCCTCGGAGTCACAAAGTGGCGAAGTTATTGTTAAGCGACTTTTAGCCGGTGAGAGAGGACACTATGGGCCTCTAGAACATCCTCAGATTGTTTTCAACTGTGGTTACTTTCCCCACAATGTGATGCAGCAGGCTCGTACTCATCGTGTAGGTGTATCATTCGATGTCCAATCTTTTCGATACACAGGCAACCAATTTATTGATGTAGTAGAAGGCAAGAAAGACATAGAAGATGTTTTTTACCTACGTCCCGTTGGTTATTACACTGATAGACAAGGCAAAAAATACTATTATTCATCAGAGCAACGAGCAGCAGACTTGGAGTGGTGCCTAGAAGCAGCTAAACGATATAAAGCTGATTTTGAGGCTGGAATGTCTGAAGAACACGCAAGAGGTAAAGTGCCTTTTGATTATCGCCAGCATTTTGTAGTTAGTTTTAATTTAAGGTCTTTCTTGCATTTTTGTGATCTGAGAAATAAGAAAGATGCTCAACTAGAAATTCAAAAGTTGTGTGAAATGATGTGGCCTCATTTTGAAGATTGGGCACCTGCGATCGCACAATGGTACGAAAAGCAGCGTCTAGGTAAAGCGAGATTAGCACCATAATCATTTTTGGGGCTGGATTGAGAATTATCACACTAGCATTAACCATAAATAAAAACTAATAAAATGCTTTCATGCGTCGAGACTCAATATTTTACAAACTGTTTCAACAGTCTCCAACCTTGCTGTTTGAGCTATTGAGCAATCCTCCAAATAATGCAGATAGTTATCGTTTTGATTCAGTCGCCGTCAAAGAGCCGAAATTTGAAATTGATGGAGTATTTCTACCACCGGAAACTGAGGGTGCTGGAGTTGTATATTTTTGTGAGGTGCAGTTCCAGAAAGATGAACAACTTTATGAAAGAGTCTGGGCTGAATCTTCGTTATATTTCTACCGCAATCGTGCCAGATTTAGCGACTGGCAAGCAGTGATAATTTACCCGTCGCGCAGTATTGAACAAAGCGATATTCATCCTCATCGCTCATTGCTGAACGGCGAACAAATACATAAGGTGTATTTAGATGAATTAGGAGATATTCGCCAACTACCTATATGGGTAGCATTGATGGTCTTAACTACAGTAGATGAAGAACAAGCACCAGAAGAAGCAAGGTATTTGTTAACAAGAACTACTCAAGAAGTGCTACCACCATCGAGTCGCGCCATAATTGAATTAATAACGACGATCATGGTGTACAGATTTGAACAATTAACTCAAGCGGAGGTAGAGTCTATGTTAGGAATCACGCTTAAGGAAACGCGAGTTTACCGAGAAATTAAGGAAGAAGGACGAGAAGAAGGACGGGAGGAAGGACGTGAGGAAGGACGGGAGGAAGCAACAGCTAATCTTATTCTCCGGCAATTGACAAAGCGATTTGGGGAACTTTCTGAGGAAATACGCTCCTCAATTTCTGGTTTATCTTTGCCTGTTCTAGAAGATTTAAGTGAAGCACTGTTAGATTTTACTAGTTTGGCTGATTTACAGGCTTGGCTAGAAACGCAATGAAAGTTTAGACTATCTCATATAGAATTTTTCAGGACGATGGATATTCAAAAAGTTCTATGCGATCGCCGAATTATTTCCTCTAATCCAGATATTATGAGTGGTACTCCTGTGTTTGTTGGAACACGAGTCCCATTGCAAACTTTTTTTGACTAGATATCTCCGAAAACGATCAAAGCCTTTATGTAGCTAGGCTGTAGTCTATAAATGTAAAGATTATAAATGAGCTAGTATCTACGATAAAATAAGGCTTTGAGATACTTGCTATTGATAACTAGGCAAAAACATCTAGTTATGTGCATTAATTTTAACCTGATGACATAGCGGCTATTTCTCCTGGTAATATTAGCGCTCTAATTCGGAATCTTACTAGTCCACAAATTGCCAAAATTACTTGTTCATATTTTTGGGGATTTAATCTAAACCTTTCTTGAACAACTCG
>NZ_JBDNJQ010000137.1:0-23130 GCF_051172895.1 Nostoc sp. CALU 1950
GGGGATCTAAAACTTTTGATACCGACAAAAGGACTTTTCAAACAACCTCTTAGAGTCATTTATGGCGAACGAGATATTGAAACAATCTTGGATGAAGATTTAGGAGAGAATGATTTGGAATAATAATTAGGAGTATTTTAATGTATCACTTTTAGGATAAGCGATCGCAGTTCCAGAACTATGGATTTACGATAGTAAAAAACTGAGAATTTATTTACTCAGGGATGGACATTACATCGAATCTGGTCACAGTCCTAACTTTCCAAATATGCCTCTAACTCAAATCGTTGCCGCTACAGTTTAACGAGCTTGGCAAGTAGGAACCGTACAAACTTTGAAAGAGTTTGAAGCCGCATTAGATAAAAGTAGTTTTTGATGATTTTAGTCACTCTGAAACTGCAAATACTCTAACATTAGTAAGCGCAAGTAATCTAACGTTCTAATATAACTCTTTATCTGCTCATAATTGCCATTACTGCCAAAATAAAAACTCGCAATCTGAGGTACATTTAAAACTCGCATAGCTTGTAATTTCTCAATTGCCTGAGATTGATTGGCAATTTGACCTGTGCTTTGAATTTGATTTGCATAACCTCTAAGATTTACTGCTAAAAGTTCAAGTTCTTCTAACAGAGAAAACTCTTCATCTTCTGGTGGAAACTGAATAGTAAGTTTTTGTCGTTCAGTGCTAGTACTTTGATATGCGTTAATCAACTGTGTTAACAATTGAACAATATTTCTCTTGGTCAATTCTTGCTCATTTAACTTATTCAATAAATGCTTGTTGTAGGGTAAATGAAAAAATAAATGCTTCAAGCTTCAGTAAAAACTCTTGAAAGTACAAGGATGAAGAAATTTTGGGAAAATACCTGTGATCCCATTGAATACGGTTTCAATATAATATCCAGTAAATATAATGTTATTGGAAATAAGACTAAAGTTAGAAAGCGATGGCAGCAGCAACTTAACCTAATTAAAAAAATTCAATGTCATCCGACTCTGCTACCGGATCGCAGTTTTGAGGAGTATCTGTATCTGGAAAATCCCACGAACTTAAGACCAGCAGACCAGATCCATCGTTCTTGACTTTCTGTAAAGCATTGGGGAGCGCGTGTAATATTTCAGCTACATCTGCGTCAGCATCACGGTCGAAGTCTGAGCCAGGGGGGCCACCGTAGTCTAAAGTACACTTGGCTTTAGTAGAATAGCTTTGCCAGTCAACATCTAGCGTGTGCGAGACTAATTCTAAAGCACTAGCTACCTCTTGCGGATGGAGCAGCATATTTCCCAAATAACCGGGCAGTTGAGCAAACCTTTTGCGATCTATACCCGTCATCAGCACGACAGTGGGCAAGACTCGTGATTGTAAAGCTAATTCAACTAGGCGCTCATCGGACTGCCAGTCAGGTTTCTCTATCAGAATTTTGAATGCGAGTTCGTGAAACGGGCGATGAAAAAGCTGCTCACCTAGTTCCGCGCCAGTCAGCACACCTGCGACAACTGCTTCAGCATATTTTGGTGTAACAGGCGGTGCCACGGGGCGCAAAATAAAAGGTTGAACTTCTGGCACACTGCCTACTCCCACTGCTGCTCTATCAAACTCAGACTTAATCTCAGTCCAATCAGACTCTTCAACCTTGAAAAACCACCAAACACCGTAAACCCCCATAAAATTCTTGTATGAGCAATGCTATGTATAGGAAACAGTAAGACCTGAAAAGGATCAGTGATTAACTCTTTTTTTTGGCATTATTATCCAATTTAAACCAAAAATACCCTTCCAAAACTCAGCGCAGCTTTTGCCTACCTGAAGTTCACAGGAGGGACAGTTTTGACTTGTACCGAAACCGGGGTTGGGTTCAACTAAACTGTTCAATAATTCCGCCACCTAACACTTTCTCGCCGTTGTACCACACCGCCGCTTGTCCGGGGGTGATACTGATTTGGGGTTCATCAAACACCAAACGCACACGGGAGTTTTCTAACGGAATCACCGTCACTGGTGTAGCCGTTGAACGATAGCGAATTTGCACTTCGGCATGAATTGGAGTCGATGGTTCGGCAATGGAAATCCAATTTACCCGATTTACAGTGCATTCTGGCTGAGTTACCTTGGTGCGATCGCCTACTACTACTTTATTATTTTCCGCATCTAATTCAATCACATACAGCGGTTCGGCAGCAGCAATCCCTAATCCTTTGCGCTGGCCAATGGTGTAGTGATGGACACCATCATGCTGTCCCAAAACTTTGCCTGTAACATCGACAATATCGCCTGTTTTGGGAGCTAAATATTTATCCAAAAATGCCCGCATGGAACCGTTACTTTCCACTAAGCATAAGTCTTGACTTTCTGGTTTATCAGCAGTTTTCAGCCCGTATTCAGTCGCAATCCGGCGCGTGTCAGTTTTTTCTAGTTCGCCCAAAGGAAATATCGTTGCTGCAAGTAAATCTTGAGACAAATCATAGAGAAAGTATGACTGGTCTTTGTTGCGGTCAACAGCCCTTAATAACTGGTAACGTCCAGTTGCTTCGTCATAGCTAATTCGGGCATAATGACCGGTGGCGATGCGATCGCATCCCAATTCTTCACGAGCATACTGCACCATTGGCCCAAACTTCACTGTTTTATTGCACTGGGAGCAAGGCAAAGGCGTTATCCCAGCACTGTAACCAGTCACCAAATAATCGACAATATGCGTCTGAAAGAGATCCCGAATATCCACAACCTGATGAGGAACGCCCAATTGTTCACAGAGATCAGCCGCGTCGATCATACCTTCAGAGCAACATTGACCTTTGCCTTTCATTAGCCAAAGAGTCAAACCAATCACTTCATAGCCCTGATGGTGCAGGATAGCTGCGGCGGTGGAACTGTCAACGCCACCAGAAAGACCAACGACGACTTTTTTCATACAAAGCACGACACGATAGCTGCGTGGTTGTCCAATTGTAGCACACACTCTTCAAAGCCTTGCTACCAAAGCACTTCGGTTTTTAAGCCGTGGGTTTCCCCTGTTCCCTGTTCCCTATTCCCCATTCCCTCTGAAAGATGTATTCTTTGTCACGCAAATGAGCTAATTTTACGTTAACGCTATATAGTTGCTACAACGGTGAACTGATTAGTTCCTGATGGAAATGCCTAAAAATACTTTGACTACTTTCTAACTACTATGTCGAGAGAAATACCAAGTCAATTTATCCCATTTCAGATGCTGCGCCGAAGTTCTGAGGGATGGAAGCCTACTATTAGACTTCTCTCCTTATTAGTGGGAGGATGTTTAGTGCTGATTCCCGATTTGACCCCAGCACAAGCACAAATCCACAACAGCAACGTCTTACTGGCTCAAGAATTCGGTGAAACTTTACCGCCACCGCCAGTAATTCCCTTTGGTGAACAGCCATCGCCGCAGTTACAACCAGTGCAGGAGTATCAATTTGAGCAGGATTTTCAGCCTTCCCAACCAGTACAAAACAATCAATTTGAGCAGAATTTCCAGCCCTCCCAACCATTACAAAACAATCAATTTGACCCGAACTTTCAGCCCTCTCAACCTGAACAGTTTAGTCAATATAACGAAAACTTTGAGCGCTACTTAGTTTACGTAGATGGTAGTGATTTCCAGACGCTACAAGAAATACGTCGGATTGAACCCACTGCTTATATTCGCCAGTACCAGGGACGGAATGTAATTCAGGCGGGTGTTTTTAACAGAGTATCTAACGCCCAACAACGGGTGAGTGAGCTACAGTCACGAGGCATATATAGCGCCCGGATTATTAGCTTCGCTAACGGACAGGAAATAAATGCAGGTAATAGAGGCTTTGTAGGCGATCGCAATATTACAAGTGCAAATAGGCCAGTCTCTAGATATTATGTCGCCATTCCCGCCACTCCAGAACAGTTACCTGCGATCGCAGCACAAATTAGGCAGAATCTAGCCCGATTTAGCCAGGATTTAGGCCGATCTGGCGGAGTCCTCGAAAGGACACAACCACGAGGCCCACACGTAGCAATAGGGCCTTTCTCTGATCGATTCCAAGCTGAGGAATGGAATAAATTTCTGCGAAATACAGGATATCGAAATGCCAGGGTTTACTACGGAAAGTGAATAAGCGCTGAGTACTGAGTGCTGAGTTAAGAGTTAAAAGTTAAGAGTGAGAAATTAATACGAACTTTATAACTTAAGCTCAGAAGTCATGACTCAGCACTCAGCACTGATAGAAGATAGGCAAGAACAAATTTCACAAGTAATAGTGACTGCTGGGCAGATGCGCGATATTGAAAAGCGGATCTTTGCAGCAGGAATGCCTGTAGTAGCTTTGATGGAAAAAGTGGCGGGATTAATTGCCCGTCGTATTCAAGAGATTCTTTCAAACACCTCCTTTTTAAGGGGATCTTGTATCGGAATTCTTGTCGGCCCCGGTCATAATGGTGGCGATGCTTTAGTAGTAGCCCGTGAATTATACTTTCGCGGGCATGAGATTTGGATTTATTCTCCTTTCTCTAAGCTCAAAGAATTAACTTCGCAGCACTTGCAATATGCCCAGAGTTTGGGCATTCCAATTTATCAAACAATTGAGCAATTACCACATTCTGATTTGTTGATTGATGGCTTGTTTGGGTTTGGTTTAGAAAGAAACCTGACTGATCCCATCGCTTCTGCAATTAATCAGCTAAATGAATTGTCTGTGCCGATTTATAGCATCGATTTACCTTCGGGTTTACACACCGACACAGGCGAAGTATTGGGAACTGCCATTCGCGCCACTCACACATTTTGCTTGGGTTTATGGAAACTAGCCTTCTTCCAAGATCAGGCATTGGAATATATCGGGAAAGCTGAGTTAATCGATTTTGATATTCCTTTAGCTGATGTAGAAGCTGTTCTGAAAGATGCACCCAGGATTAAACGTATTACACCAGCAACAGCACTTGCTACTTTACCTTTACCGCGTCCACCAGTCACGCACAAATATAAGGAAGGACATTTACTGCTGATTTGCGGTTCGCGGCGCTATGCAGGTGGAGCAATTTTAACTGGTTTAGGTGCGAGGGCAAGTGGTGTGGGGATGCTTTCCATTGCCGTACCGGAATCTTTAAAATCTCTTTTGGTGTCACACTTACCAGAAGCGCTAATTGTCGGTTGTCCAGAGACGGAAACCGGAGCCATCGCTCAATTGCAATTACCAGAAAAAACTGATCTGAGTTCCTTTAATGCGATCGCTTGTGGCCCCGGTTTAACACGAGATGCTACTCCCATTGTGCAAGAAGTCATAGAAAGCGATGGCTTTGCCAACGCCAAGGGCGAACGTCCTTTAATTCTCGATGCCGATGGTTTAAATATCCTGGCACAAATGGGAGCGATCGCCACATTAAAAAAACGCCAAGCAGTAACCGTACTCACACCCCACACTGGCGAATTTGAACGATTGTTTCCTGATGTCACCGATGCCAAACATGACAGGGTGAAAGCAGTACAAGAAGCTGCCGCGCAAAGTGAGGCAGTAGTGTTGTTGAAAGGGGCAAGAACTGCGATCGCAAACCCTCAAGGTGGTGTTTGGATCATTCCTGAAAGCACACCTGCCTTGGCGCGTGGCGGTAGCGGTGACGTGTTAACTGGGCTACTGGGTGGATTGTTAGCGCAAGCCGCAACTAAACAGATTCCCGTAGAAAATATTGTGGCAACTGCTGCTTGGTGGCATTCGCAAGCGGGTATTTTAGCAGCCCAAGAGCGTACCGAATTGGGTGTAGATGCGTTTACATTGACACAATATTTGATGAAAGCCCTAACTTAGTCAAATCCCTCGTTCCCAGTCTCCGACTGGGAATGCCATCCTAGAGGCTCCGCCTCCAATTAAATAAAATCATGGGACGCAGCCGCTACCACGTATTAGGAACCCAGCCACACTTCCTCACTTGCACAGTTATAAATTGGATACCACTATTCGGCAAAGTTGAATTTACACAAATTATTTTAGATTCCCTAAATTTTCTGCAACGTCAGCAGCGTTTAACTTTGTACGGATACGTAATTATGGAAAATCATCTCCATGTAATAGCCTCTGCCAGCAGTTTATCTAAAGAAATAGGAAATTTTAAATCATTCACGGCTCGCTCTATTATTGACTTACTTGAGAAAAATAATTCTAACTACATACTTAATCAGCTTGAGCTTTATAAATTAAAACACAAGACAAAACAAGAATATCAGCTTTGGCAAGAAGGTTTTCATCCGCAGGTGATTCTAGATGAGGAAATGTTTAGACAAAAGTTAGATTATATTCACAACAATCCAGTCAGGCGTGGTTATGTGGATGATCCCGCGCATTGGCGGTATTCTAGTTACCGGAATTACATTGGGGAACTAGGTTTATTACAGGTAGAGTTGATTGATGTGTGACAGAAGGCGGAGCCTTGAGGATCGCATTCCCAGTCGGAGGCTGGGAACGAGGGATTGGGATCAGTTATTGACTAAATACCAACGCTGTAGCGCCAGCCGTTGAATTTCGCGCCAGGGAATATTATGTTTTCGGGCTAAGTCTGCACAATCTTCATATTCTGGCTGCACATTTGCAATAACTTTTTCTGGTGATTGCCCTTTCCATGCTACCTTGACACGCACTTTGCCATATTCAATTTCCACTTGTTGAATTTCCCGTTGTAAAATGGCACGTTGCTGAGTTGTTCTCCGAATGCCCAAAGTAGTGGTTTCGCGAAATAAAACCGCTTCACAACTGAGTAAATTTTCTGGATGACAAATCACAGTCAATAAAATTCCTGGACGTGACTTTTTCATGCCGATCGCCTGGGTAAAAACATCGACCGCACCAGCCGCAAACAACGCCTCAAACGTATAGCCGAACGCTTGCGGATTTAAATCATCAATTTGGGTTTCTAGTACCGAGATGGTTTCTAAATTTGAGCTAGTATCTTCGGAATCGCTGAAATTTGACTGCAAGCTTGCGCTTTCACCCAACCAGAGGCGTAAAATATTTGGAATGGGTAAATTTATGGTTCCTGCTCCCAGTCCTATCTGCTTGATAGCGATCGCAGGTGGTGAACCAAAATCTCTTGCCAAAGTAGTAGCGATCGCGGCTCCTGTTGGTGTCACCAGTTCTCTGTCAATGCCATTGCTATAAACTGGACAACCCCGCATTTCCCACAGCTTTAATACCGCTGGTACTGGTACCGCCATCTGACCATGTGCAGCCCGAACAGTGCCACCACCAGTCGGGAACGCCGAGCAGTAAAGTAATGGTAATCCTTCTTCATTGCTCTCAATCCCCAACCAATCTAACCCCAGGCAAGTACCCACAATATCTACGATCGCATCTATAGCACCCACCTCATGAAAATGAACTTTTTCAGGCGAAATACCATGCACCGCCCCTTCTGCGACTGCTAGCTGTCGGAATACCGCCAAACTCCAAGCTTCTGCCCGTGGTGGCAACCCCGCTTTGAGAATCATCTGCTCTATTTCTGGCAAGTGGCGTGTGTGATGGTGACTGTGTTCGTGATCATGGTGATGGTGATGATCATGTACTAAATCCACATGGACTTTAGTCGCCTGCTGACCATTCCGTTGGACAAATTCCGCCCTTAACTGATATTCCTTTTCAATACCCAACCCATTGAGTTTTTCAATTAAATACTCCACAGGAACACCCAAGCTTACCAAAGCACCCAGGCACATATCACCAGAAATTCCTGTCGGACATTGAAGATAAGCGATTTTATTCATAATAAATTAGTCATTAGTCATTCGTCATTAGTCTTTTGTTAAGAGTTAGTAACTCTCACCCAGTCCCCAATCCCCAATCCCCGTCCTATGGCAAAAATTTTCTCAGTTCATCCGGATAATCCTCAAATTCGCCGAATAGAGGAAATAAAGTCAGCGCTCTCTAGTGGCGCAGTTATGCTTTACCCTACTGATACAGTCTATGCGATCGGTTGTGATTTGAATGCCAAGTCGGCGGTAGAACGAGTGCGGCAAATTAAAAAGCTAGCAAATGATAAACCATTGACATTTTTATGTCCCTCGCTTTCAAATGTGGCAACTTATGCCTTCGTAAGTGACACAGCCTATCGAATTATGAAACGCCTGATTCCGGGTTCATACACGTTTTTGCTCCCAGCTACTAAGTTAGTACCGCGATTGGTGCAAAGCCCCAAGCGGAAAACTACTGGAATTAGAGTACCAAACCATACTGTGTGTTTGGAGTTGCTGGCAGCCTTGGGCAATCCGATTATTTCAACTTCAGCACATCTGCCACCAGATGAAGCAGATAATGGCATGATTCGGATAGATCCAGAAATCGTTCAGTCGCGGGTAGAGCTATTTGACCGTTTGGACAAGTTGGTAGACATAATTGTAGACACTGGCGAGGAACCTACTTATGAAGTATCTACCATCTTGGATATGACGGGAGACGAAGCAGTGATTATACGGAGGGGTTTAGGTTGGGAAGCAGCAGCAGCATGGGTATAAGAATTCCGGGGCTGGGGATTGGGTATTGGGTACTGGGGAAAAAATTCTTTTAAGATTTGGTTGGGGTATGAATCCACATACTCATCTTCCCAATCCCCAGTCCCTAGTCCCCAGCCCCTACTTCACAGGTACACCTCTCCGTTTCGGAAATTGTGATAAAAACGACTCCAGTTTTAAAATTGTCATATTTAAAGGCGATGTCTACAGTGGGTTGTTCGGTGACACAGTGGATATAACAGGATGGTGGCAACAGTTGGTACAGCAAGGTATTTGACAACTTTGAGAAAATGGCGGGTACTCCTGTGCCAGCATCAATCATGATGGCTTGTGAACAAACCGACACATTGCCATAACTGTAACTCTTTCGTATTTCCTACAGTTTTATATATGAGCTTTAGATGTGAGCATTATATGCGGCAAGTCTTGATGGATGAATGCCTAAAGATTCACAAGCCTTGGATGGTCTTGATTGCTGTGTCTGCGTTGTAATTACGGTGCAATACTACTACCTGGAAAAGTCATGAAAGCTAACGTCGTCAATCTACCAAACTCTACACCCATTTTTCATAACCACGTTTCGACTGAAGAATTTTCAGATAGCAGCAGTGATACTTTGATTGAGTTGCTGTGTGAGGAAATGCAAGCGCAAGTGAAAGCAACACCCAAGTGCGTAGAAGCTTTAGCAAAGCGCATAGCCGTAGAAGTAGAACGCATTTGCGATAAAAGCTCCCGTATCCAAACATCTGGGGAAATTAAGTCCTGGCAGATTACGTTGGGAAGGCACCGGATGCAAAAGTGCTTACGTTACTACCAACTGGGTTCCAAACAAGGGCGGGTGGAATTACATAGCAATTTGGGTGCTATGGTTTACCGTCATGTAACTATATCTGGCTCTGAGTTGGGTTTTGAGGCTCGTTACAGCCTGATTGAAGATTTTTTACAAGCATTTTATATCGAAGCTATCAAAGCCTTCCGCAGAGAAAACGAACTACCTCATGATCACACGCCGCGTACTCAGCTGCAATTAGCTGAATACATGGCCTTTACAGAACAGTATGCTAAACGCCGGATCAATTTACCTGGTGGTGCAAATCAGCAATTAATTATCTTGCGGGCCCAAGGTTTTGCTCGTCGTCAGCCCCAAGAAACTACCGTGGATATTGAAATGGCGGTAGAGTCTGCTAAGGGTGAAGAAGCAGAATCTTACCAGCGTAACTCGGCGGTGCAACAGCTGCGATCGCAGATGATTGCCCAAACTAATTTCGATCCATCAGAAGAGTCAGAACGCGATCGCGTCATCACTGAATTGATGAAATATCTGGAGTCTCAAGGTCAATCTGATTGTATGAACTACCTCAGCTTGAAACTTCAAGACCTCTCAGCCCCAGAAATTGACCAAATTCTCGGTTTAACTAGCCGTCAACGCGATTATCTCCAACAAAGGTTTAAATACCACGTAGAAAAGTTTGCCAAACAACACCACTGGCAATTAGTACATCAATGGTTAGGTGCGGGTTTAGAACAAAAGTTGGGTTTATCTTCCCAGCAGTGGGAAATCTTTGTAAATCAACTCACAGAACAGCAACAGCAAATCTTACAGTTAAAAACTGCCCGACAAAACGACCAAGCGATCGCCAAAGCTATCAAATGCACCCCCAAACAGTTACAAAAGCGCTGGACTCAACTTTTAGAAATAGCATGGTCTATCCGCAATGGTCATACTGAGGCACAGACAGGTTGAAGCTAAGGCGAAATCACTAAAATTTATCTAAGCTCAATTCCAGTTATTAGAGAGGTTAAGAGGCAAAAAGAAATGGAATTTTCCTTTTCTTTTATACTTTCCTGAATTAGTAACTCGTTCCTTATCCAAATTATTAATACATTTGTATTTATTTAGTACATAAATACTAGTAAATTCGGATTTTTTACCCATTAATCCAACCTTGTTTAGTCAAAATAAAAAATTCATATTAAGCAACTGAACCTTTTTTACTGCTTCTGTGAAATCCTATAATAAGCAGGACTTTTGGCAGAGGGATTCAGGATGGCTCTGACTCAAGGCGGACGGGCAAATAAGTCTGGTAATATTTTAGAAGGAAATGTAGAAGCAATTTTAAATGGGCATAATTATTTCCAAGTCGGGAACTATGTCCCAAAAGAATTTATATTAAATGCTGCTTTATTGCCAAAACGTTATGGCAAAGAAGTTTATATTGGGACTGGAATTTATCATACCGAGCTGAAGGTTGATTTTTATGTTGTTGGTTCACCTGCAATGCCATCTGGTTTAATTTTTGAGTGCAAGTGGCAAGAAAGCCCCGGTTCTGTCGATGAAAAGTTTCCTTATTTGAACATGAACATCCAGAATTATTATCCTGCACCAACTATTGTAATTTTAGGTGGTGAAGGTATGCGAGAAGGGGCAAGCAAATGGCTAAAAGCAAGAGTGAATGATAACCATAATTTATTAGCAGTTTATAGCTTAGACAGATTTATTGCTTGGGCAAATAAAAATCTTTAACAGATGTAATTAATAGTTCGTGAATCATGCCTCTATTTTTTATATTTGAGTTAATTGAGCGAGATGCGTTAATTTTGTAGGTTTCAAAATTAATATCAGTATAAATTTTTCTAATAAATTCGCTATCAGAATTACATACCATAACTTTGACACCACGACTTGCTAACTCTGCACAAGTATCTCTTAAAAGTTCTTGGTCTTTTTTACTAAAACAATTTTGACTATAAGCAGTGAAATAACTAGTCTCACTGATAGGATGGTAGGGCGGATCAAAAAATACAAAGTCATCATTGTTAGTCGCATGATTTAGCACTTCTGTAAAATCTGCTTGTTTAATTTCTGCATGAGAAAGTGCTACGGAGGCTACTCTCAGTAAATTCTCAGGGCAAATATTGGGATTTTCATATCTGCCTAAAGGCACATTGAATTTACCCTGTGAATTAACTCGATAAAGACCATTAAAACAAGTCTTATTAAGATAAATTATACGAGCAGCTTTTTCTACATCAGTACCAACAGAGTTATTTCTTACACTATAATAATAATCTTTATTATGTCGGTTTTTATGCTCTTTCAAGAGACAAATTAATTCCTCAACATGATCTCTAACACAGCAATAAGTGTTAATTAGTTCGGCATTAATATCAGTTAAAATCGCTGCACTTGGTTGGAGATAGAAAAAAACTGCACCACCACCTAAAAATGGCTCATAGTAATTTTTATAACTCTTGGGAAAATAAGGAATATATTGCTGTATCAACCTACTTTTACCCCCAGCCCACTTCAAAAATGGACGCGGGCTAGTTTCTTTGGGGATTTGAATTACCATTTACTTACGATTTAACTGAAAATAATCATGAATAAATAAAGCCAATATAACCGACGAGCCGTATTTTATATTAACTGGCTAATTTTCCAGCCACATATATTACAATTGAGTAGATAAAGCATATCAAAACAAACGTAAGTATATAACAAGGCAGTTTACATTCAGATGTTTGACGGATTTTGGGATAACGTCTTTCGCTACCCCCGGTACTTAATTACTATTGTCTTAGGACTGTTTCTGAACACCTTTGCACCATTAGTGCCACTGTTGAAGCGTCCGGTCACATTGATAGCCCTCTTGGGTTTATTTGTGAGCAGCCTAGTCTTCCTTACTTTCACCCTACGGGCAATGCTGGGCTTGAGTCCAATCTAGACTAGCGCTATATCGGGGCTGTGCCCCACAGACGGTTGCTTTTAGCGTTGCTCCCGCTAAGTACTGTCTACCCAACTTGCATCTATTTTTGTCGTACAACCTCTGTGATGAGGCGAAATTTTTATGGCTACAAATCGTCGGGTTTCCCGCGTTGCTGAACTGATCAAACGGGAAGTTAGCCAAATGCTGCTCAACGGCATTAAGGATGACCGTGTGGGTACTGGAATGGTTAGTGTTACTGATGTTGATGTTTCTGGCGATCTCCAACACGCCAAAATCTACGTCAGCATCTATGGTACAGATGAAGCTAAAGAAGAAACAATGGCAGGCTTAAAGTCCGCTACGGGTTATGTCCGCAGCGAACTTGGGGCGCGGGTACGCCTACGTCGTACACCAGAGGTGATATTTCTCGAAGATCGCTCCATCGAACGCGGTAATAAAGTATTGGCACTACTAAACCAACTTAATCATGACCGTCCTCCAGAAAATCTCGTAGCAGTAGAAGACAGCACTGATCAAAATGATCAGGAATTCTCCGAATAAGTAACTAAAACAACAATGTAACTTCAGAACAATTAATCTCAGCAAATCCGCCAAACAGTTTACAGACGTGACTAGATCGCGTCTGTTTTAATGTGACCATAACCTACTTCAGCGATCGGTAGTTGCATGTCTGGGCTTTTGTTTTTACTCTACTGCAATGTGAATTCGACAGATCATATCGTGTCCGTCTAATGAGCCGAATCAAAAGGTTTTATTATCCTAGTTGGAGAGGGACAGGCTGGAACTAAAGTTCAAAACAGGGAGAAAATCGTCAATGCAAAAAGGTAGTAGAAGCACCAACTTTTTTATGTAGATGCATAAATGCTACTTGTCTCAGGCTACGAATTACTATTACTCCACCCTTTTACAGATGTTTTTCAAAAGTAACCTATGTAATATTAGTGCTGAAAATAACCAATTAATTACTGTCTTACTTAAGAAATTGTTAACAGATGCTAAGGTAAAAGGCTTAGTAGTGTACTTTAGCCGTTATGTTTTGCAACAGTTTATACCCTAGTATCTGACAAATATTCTTGTGTTGTTTACCCTTAGATGAATACCAGCAGTTCTAGACCTAGCTTTAAGGTGATTATTTGATATGTGAGCGATGCCTGCGGCGGGCTACGCCTACACGATATCAACTCTTCCCACCCACCAAATCTTGCCTAAATACAGTAATGGCAAGACTTTCAGACTTGTGGCATCAAAGCCATACAGCTACAGATGCAGGTTAAGTTAACTACTTGGAATTTTTTTTGTAAAGCGGATTTTCGAGAAATGTCAGGAATTGTTGACTTTCTTAACATTTCTTGAGATTATTTTAGGATGTGTAGCGTCAAAATAAAAATAGTTCCGTATAGCAAACTACAAAATCCTAGCCACAAGTCTAATTTCTGTAATGTTTGTTCCTAATTATTAACGGGAACACTATCGTAAGTGTTAATTTGTGAGTAAAAACCATGAGTGTGAATACGGTGCCTTCTATCAATTACTACTCTCTAGATGTGATTCAAGACGAAGCACGCCGACTGGTGCAAAAGGGAATGATTAGCCGACAACAGCCAATATATACCCTTTGCCAATACATTCCAGCGAGAGAGTGGGTTTGCGTTGAATGTGAATTAGAGAAATGTGACTTTTTGTTGCGCGATCGCATTGGCGATCTAATTGGTCGTGAACAGTGGGACAACGACTAAATCAATGTTTGATTTCGGTTTGGGATTGGGAGCTTATTTTCGATGTGTGGATGTCACCATCAACGATTAGACGCCCAATCTGGGGGATAATCTCTGGTTTTTCATGAGCATTGCCCCATACAGAATCTTGCGTTTTTCATTAACACAGAAGTATTAGAGTCTGAATTTATACAACTTTTCAAGTTAAAGAAGGCATCAGAACCATTTGTTCTGTACATCTGGTGTCACGGCTTGAGTCTAGTATGTAAATTCTGTGAAGTTCCTACATTGAGCCAATAGAAGTGTAGGAACTTCACTTTTGACTCGTAATTCATTGCATCGCTTAGTTGAGGTAAGCGTCAATCTACTTGCTGTTCAAAACCAAAATCCGTCTTGAAAAGTTTACTGACTAGGGCTAACGGACATCAAAGGTAACCTCCGCAAGCAACTGGCTCAACTCTGATAAAATCCAAAATTTGTATAGTATTTTTTCTTAAAAAATCTTGAAAAGCAGAGCAAAACCATTTCAACTATTATCCTACTTGCTCTAAATACTGATTAATGTCTTCAATGATGCGAGTAAGTTCAGCTTCCGTAGTCAAGCGGATGTTGACGTTACGGACAGTCAGCAAAACTTTGGCTGCGAAAGGCGTTGGCCAGATATTAGGATTACAAAAAATTTCTAAAAATACTTCACCCGTATAACGATATTCCAGGGGAGGTTGGGGAGTCACTCTACCACCGCCAGGAGTGGGTTTAGCGGCGATCGCTTTCAGGCGCTCCATCAGTTGATCCGTCGCTGTCTTTAATTCTCGTGCTGCTTGGGGTGAAAAACTGAAGGAGACTGAACCTTCAATTAAATTCAATGTTAGAGGAATTGAAGACATATCTTTTTTATTAAAACTTCTTGATAAGTACTGATATTACCGGAAGAAGGGGCCTGAATCCCACTCTGATTTTTCCCTGTGTCTGATTTAAAAATTACCCGCCGAATCAGGCTGCAAAGCCACCATCAATTTTCAGGCTCGCACCCGTGACGAAACCAGCTTCGGCACTGGCGAGATAGGAAACCATGTCGGCAACTTCTTCACTCCGACCGTAGCGCTGGAGGGCGATCATGCTTCTCATATTGTCGGCAAAGGGGCCCTCGGCCGGGTTCATGTCGGTGTCCACGGGGCCGGGTTGAATGTTGTTCACCGTGATGCCACGAGGGCCGAGATCACGGGCAAGACCGCGCGTAAAACTGGCGATCGCACCCTTGGTCAAAGCGTAGACGGAACCACCAGCAAATGGCATGATGTCGCTATTGATGCTGCCGATCATGATAATCCGTCCCCCCTCACCCATGTGGCGGACAGCCTCCTGAGTTGCCACAAATACGCCCTTGACGTTAATCGCGATGAGTCGGTCAAAATCATCCAGTGAGAACTGGTCGATCGGAGCCAAAGCGGCGACTCCCGCATTGTTCACCAGGATGTCCAGGCGACTAAAGGCTTTTACAGTCTCGGCGACAGCGCTTTTAACCGCTTCAACATTGGCACTATCGGCGCGTATAGCCAAGGCTTGTCCACCTGCCGCTTTGATGGCAAGCACCACCTCGTCGGCTTTTTGCGGCGAGCTAGTGTAGGTGAGAGCGACAGCTGCGCCATCCTGTGCGAGACGTTTAGCGATCGCTGCTCCTAGACCGCGTGAGCCACCTGTTACCAATGCCACCTTACCTGTAAGTTTTTTATTGCTCATAGTCTTCTTTTGTCGTTATAGTTCTGTATCGTATGGTATAGATATAAAGCATGGGGGTAAGCCTGTCAAGAAACTATTATACTGATGAGTATGAAACAGGAAAAAACCACTGCGGCGATGGGCCGACCCCGCGAGTTCGATACCGATGACGCACTCAATCGTGCAATGCACGTGTTCTGGCGCAAGGGCTATCTGGGCACATCCCTCTCGGATCTGACCGAGGCTATGGGCATCAATCGTCCGAGCCTTTACGCTGCTTTTGGAAACAAGGAATCTTTATTCCGAAAAGTGCTTGATCGCTATGCTGACGGGCCGTCAGCCTATCTTCGTGAGGCTCTCAAAGAGCCGACCGCCCGCCAGGTCGTCGAGCGGATGATGTATGGAGTCGTTGACCTGGGAACCGATCCGCGCAATCCACCAGGATGTCTCTGGGTTCATGGCACGCTTTCATGCGGAGATCCAGCCGATCCGATCCGGCAGGAATTGTCCGCACGCAGAGCGTCAAGCGAAACTGCCCTGCGTAATCGTTTCGAGCGGGCGATTTCGGAGGGAGATTTGCCGGCCGATTCCGATCCAGATGCTCTCGCCCGCTTTGTTATAACGGTCAATTGTGGAATCTCAGTCTTGGCGGCGACCGGAGCTACCAAGGTGGAACTACTACGGGTAGTGAAGACAGCGTTGCAAGCGTGGCCGGAGTAGGACGATACCTATTTAGATCCTCAAATGTTGACCCTTTACTGAATAAATTGCGGGCTTTCTTATCCTTATGAAGTAGTAAATAAAACTCATTAAGCTCGTCAGTTATTCGGAATAAATACAGACAAGTATAGTGATCATAATATCTTTGAATACAATTCGATATGACCTAAGTGGATGTATGAGGAAGAATATTAATTAAAATATTCCTAGAATTAATGCTAAAAATACGCTGTTATTTGTAAATATATTACTAATGCCCATCGAGCTTGTAGCTGTTGTTAGTTATAAAGAGTCTCAACAAATTGGCATAAAATATAGAGACTCAAGAGATATTTAGTTCTTACTGCGTAAGACTTTGATACACTTTATTTGTGTTTATTTGTATTTTGAGGTCTACATTAGAAGTCATAGAACTTGATGTAATAAATTATCTATGACTTACGATAACCGTGGCGAAGTACAAAAGGTTTTAATTATTACCCTACTGCTCAACCTGTTTGTACTGGCATTAAAAGCAGTTGTAGGCTACTGGACAGGTTCTTTGAGTTTGCTAGCTGATGCCTTGCATAGTGTGACAGATAGCGCCAATAACGTTTTAGGATTAATTGCGAGTAAATTTTCTTCTCCACAACCCGATCGCGAGCATCCCTACGGACACAGCAAATTTGAAGCAGTGGGAGCTTTAGGAATTGCCTCATTTTTAGGAATTGCCTGTTTTGAAATTCTGCAAGGAGCAATCGAACGAATTCTCAAAGGTGGTGGTGAACCTGTGAGAATCTCGCCACCGGAGTTGTGGTTATTACTAATTGTGCTAGGTGTGAATATTTTTGTGGCGTTTTACGAGCGTGCTGTGGGTAGGCGGGTAGGTAGCTCAATTCTCATAGCTGACGCCACACATACCATGAGCGATATTTGGGTGACAATCTCTGTAATTGGCGGATTGATAGGAGTTTGGCTAGGTTATCAATGGATGGATTTGGTGTTAGCTTTTCCTGTCGCCTTGTTGGTATTTTGGAGTGGTTGGTCAGTTTTAAAAGAGAATTTGCCTTGGCTTGTAGATCAAATGGCGATCGCACCAGAAGCAATACATGCGATCGCTACTTCTGTTCCGGGTGTAATTAACTGTCATGCGATCGCTTCTCGCGGCGTTCTTGGTCGTCAAGTATTCATCGAAATGCATTTAATAGTAGATGCACCAGATGTAGAAACCGCCCACCACATCACCGAAGAAGTAGAAAGCCGATTAGAAGAACAGTTTCGTCCAGTGAGGATTTTAATTCACGTTGAGCCACCAACCTATAAGTCTGAGCAAATTAGCTTTGAAACTGGAGCAAAATAGTCTCTAGCAGTTTTCAAGTATGCGAGTTTATCTAAAAGATTAAATAACACAGAATTTAATGCAATACAGTTCATATAAGACCAAAACACTTGTAGAGACGGCGATTTATCGCGTCTCGAAAACCCAAAATTTTTGCCAATAGCCCTTAACTGAACCGTATTGGAATTTAATGGAGATATTTCTACTTTTTCCAAAGCAAATTATCACCGCAGTCAAAAACAATTTCAAGAAAATTATCATAAATTGAATGAGTTTGTGCAGAAGAGTACTCACAAGAAATTACATGATAAATACACTATTTTATAAATATTTCAAGCTTTTTGATGACAGAATTGGTGGTTCAACCTTCCTCAAGACTGCAATCACACCTTTTTAACTACTCCTGACGGAAATAACAAATAATAAGTCTATGCATCTTTGTATTAACTCTTATAAGAAGCAACCAAATTTGCGACGATCGCAACTAATTCTCCTGGATCAACTGGTTTAGCCACATGAGTCTGAAAGCCTGCTTCGAGAGCACGGCTACGATACTCGCTATCACCATAGGCAGTTAAGGCGATAGCGGGGAGCTTTCCATAAATATCATTCAGCGCCCGGATCTTGCGGATGAGGGTGTATCCATCTTCACCAGGCATAGCAATATCACAAATCAAGACATCTGGTTGCAACTCAGGTAGTACATTCAATGCTACCCCTGCCGATGCAACTGCCATGATGGTTGCTCCATCAGCTTCCAATACGGTAGTAATGTAAAAGCGGCTATCGTCATCATCATCAACTACGAGGATGTTTAAGCCAGCAAGGGGGAGAGGAGGTTCCATGACATCTCTATTAACGTTAATCAAATGAAAGTTATTTCTAATGAGCTGCTTGTTTTTTCTCAGTAACCACACCATTGGTAATTTTACTGCGATCGCGCCTACTTTTCTAGACAATAATTCAATTTGTCTAGTTACCATCTAATTGATGGTTCATTGTTCGCTGGCATTTATAATTATTGACTGGATAAAATTATGTTGGTGTTTAAATTCCTTTACATTTAAAAATTAACTTTAACGAATAGTTGGAGTTCAAAAATAATCTTGGTAATTACTCACTGCTTTATTACTAACAAGTTTGGATTTTGCTCAAAGCTTTTTAAAATTAAAAGTAGTAAAGTTACTTAAAATTTAGCAAATACGGGATTTTGCGACATTCTTGCTCTTAGTAAACCGAAATTCAAAAAAATAGACAATGCCGAGGCTTAAAACGAGTCAGGGCGGCATTGCCATTTTGAAATCCAGCAGGATTCAGAAGTATACTAATACACCGTGACGGAACTTTGGCTACATTTAATCATTTGCTCAAGTAGGGGCAATTCATGAATTGCCCCTACTTGTCTGCTTAATTGAGATGGTAGCTAGATTTACACCGTGTTGTACTAGGCTTTATACCTGGCTCTTGAGTTGAAAAGGTTGAACTGATTAACTTGCAGACTACTATATATGAATCTAATCTACTGCAAGGGATCTGAACTATAGCCAAGAGTGATGAACTTTTAGGTCAACTCAAAACTTGATTACTCCCATTCAATAGTTCCAGGTGGTTTAGAGGTGATGTCATAAACCACCCGATTCACTCCTTTCACCTCATTCACAATCCGAGTGGAAATCACTTCCAATACATCGTAAGGGACTCTTGCCCAATCAGCAGTCATGCCATCTTCACTGGTCACAATCCGCAAAACAATGGGGTAAGCGTAAGTGCGTTGATCCCCCATAACGCCAACACTGCGAATTGGCAGCAATACAGCAAATGCTTGCCAGAAATCATGATACATGCCGCGTTGGTTAATTTCTTGCCGGACAATCAAATCGGCATCACGCAAAATATTTAACCGCTCAGATGTGACTTCCCCCAAAATGCGAATTGCCAAACCAGGCCCAGGAAAAGGTTGCCGTTGGACAATTTCTTCTGGTAAACCAATAGAACGCCCAACTTTGCGGACTTCATCTTTAAATAGTTTCCGCAGTGGTTCTACCAATTTAAATCTTAGGTCTTTGGGCAAACCGCCAACATTGTGATGGCTCTTAATTTTCACCGCTACCCGCTCACCAGTTTGGGGATCAACGTTGGTGTCAGCAGATTCGATCACATCTGGATAAAGAGTCCCTTGAGCCAAATAGTCAAAGTGACCAAGACGTTTGGATGTTTCCTCAAATACAGCAATAAATTCGTGTCCGATGCGGCGGCGTTTTTCTTCAGGATCTGTGATATCAGCGACTCTAGCTAAAAAGCGATCGCGGGCATTAACATACTCTACAGGAATGTGAAACTGCTCTTGGAACAGCTTTACCAATCGCTCTGGCTCATACTTTCGCATAAAGCCTTGATCGATAAACACGCAAGTCAGTTGTTCACCAATGGCTTTATACAGTAAGAAGGCCAAGGTAGAAGAATCCACTCCACCAGACAGTGCCAACAGCACCCGTTTCTCGCCAACTCTAGCGCGAATTTCCCGAATTGCTTCTTCGACAAAAGCCGCTGTTGTCCAAGTGGGTTCGCAATCGCAGATATGGTAGACAAAATTACGGATTAATGCTATTCCCCCAAGAGAATGCACGACCTCTGGATGGAACTGAACACCGTAAAGTTTCCTTTCGTGGTCAGCAATGGCAGCACAGGGAGTATTTTCTGTATGTGCCAGCAATTCAAACCCCGATGGCATTTGAATAACTGAGTCTCCGTGACTCATCCACATAGTGGTGCCATCTTCGACGTTAGTGAGCAAATCTGTGGGATCATCAATATATAATGATGCTTTGCCATACTCACCTCGATCAGCCTTTGCCACTTCCCCACCGAGTTGGTTCACCATTAACTGCATCCCATAGCAAACACCCAAGACGGGTATTCCCAAATTCCAGATTTCTGGGTCACAATGGGGAGCGTTATCACCATAAACCGAACTAGGCCCACCGGAGAGGATGATTCCCTTGGGATTGAGTTGGCGCAATTGTTCAGAAGTAGTGCGATAGGATAAAACTTCAGAGTATACTTGAGTCTCGCGGATGCGACGGGCAATCAACTCAGAATATTGAGAGCCGAAGTCCAGAATTACAATCAATTGGCGATCAAGCCGCCCAAAATTTTCCAATGTTTGGGGCGCTTGTTCTGTTGGTAGAGTCACCGCTGTATTCATGACGGGAGTGTTATGTCTGTTAAGGATAGATGCTTTGTGGTCTATAGTGATGCTATTATTCAGCCTGGTTAGGCTGATAATGGTATAGAAGCCCTAGACAAACGCGAGGTTATGTGCGCTTGTCTAGTCCCGGAGTCGGAGATGGTATTAAAACGATAAACTTACCCTAGAGTGGTTACTTAAAAGATTATTTATTTGGATTGTTTACGATTATTCATAATAAATTAACATAATTTTCCCATCAAGAGAGCAGCAGTTTTACTCTTCACAATAATTTTGCGATCGCGATCAAAGAGGATAGAGCCACAGACTGTAGTTCCTGTGCCCTGTTGGCTATGGCTTTGGATGTATTCTTGGGAACGAACATCGATGGTTTCAGCGATCGCACTGTAAACTTGATTTACCCAATCACTACTAGTTGCAGCATCTAGCGATTTTAGATATGTTAGTGCTGCTTCGGCGGTAGCACTATTAAACACAGCTTGGATATCTGGTAATTTTAAACCTGCGATCGCACAGTGCGCTGCCAAAATTTCCCGTCGTCCATCAGCCAAGTAGTGATGAGTGTGAAAAATCCCTCCTGCCAGTTTCATCAGTTTACCGTGATAGCCAAATAATAATATTTCTCTCACACCTAGCACATCAGCTTCTACTAACATTGGGCCAAGCCAGTTAGCAGTTTTGACCAATTGTTCAGGATTAATCCCTAGTTTACGCGCCAAATCTAGGCCATTCTCCCCAATACAAAATACTAAACTCTCAAAACGACTGGCTTTATCTTGTAATTCCGCCCGAAAAACTGCAAGCTGATCTGGTGTACTTAAAGGTTGAGAAATGCCGGTTGTACCTAAAAGGGAAAGCCCTTCAACTACACCAAAGGCAGAATTTGAAGTCCGAACAGCAAGCGATCGCCCTTCGGGTAGAATAATCGTCACCGTGATTTTTTCCCCAGGTGCCAGCATTCGTTGCAAATTCTCTTGCAACAGCCTTTGAGCGTAAGCATAAATAGCAGGCTTGTCATCAACATTCATCTGTCTGCCAATCCCTTCCCCACCTTTAATAATTATTGGCTCCCCTGCTTCCCTCCATTCCACCAATGCCCAAATCGGTGTATTTTTAGTCAAATCGAGATTATCACCAGGATCGCTACGAGCGATCGCTAAAGCTGTATTATCAGATAGTCCTGCGACCTGTTCAATGGGGATTTCTGCGATTTGAGCGGGTTCAATTAAATCTACAGATGCTAAAGTTAGGGGTCGGCGATGGTGTAACCAGTGTAAAGCTGCAACAGCAGCAGCGCAAGCAAAGACGGGAAGTGTGTATCCAGAACGGGACATTTTTTAAATTCAAAAGTCAAAATAATTCTTCAAAAATAAAGACAGTTTCAGATGGCAATTTAGTCCCATCTGTAGCTTGCTTCCTTTCAACTTCTCCAACTATGCCAACAATCTTATCTATCAAACAGGGTGATCGCTCTATCACAGTCGTCCAGAATCCTACTCACTGAGCAAACTGTCAGCCTGCAATGGATACACATGACGTAAGCTTCGCCAAGCCGGAAATGGCTGATCATCACTCATTGCTTCTGGCTTTGGGAGATAACCAGCGAAGCAATCCTCTAGTCCAAACTCCTTTGCTGAAGCATGAGCATAATCACTGCCTCCACTGCTCCAGCAGTACAGTACTGCTCCTTGCACCTTTAACTGTCGAACTACTTTAATGACACTGGCTATTGGAATTCGTTTCGTTGCAACCGAGCGAACAAGAGTGTCATCGACATCAACAAAAATTACCACAGTTGAGTTTTCCGTGCTAAAGCTTGATTCTACTTAAATTTAATTGCCCAACCGAAGAATAACTATAACTGCCCAATTTGGCATGATATCCAGAATAATATGCTCTCGGTGCGATATGTCTGTGAAAGTTATTATACCGTATTTTCAATCCACACTGACACCAAAATACTTTTCACTTTGATTATACTTATTCGTGACAGGTTACAGCATATTCTCAGGTAGATAGACCACAGTGCTTGAACTTGGCAAATTCCAGCTTCCGTAGTTTATAGGCTTTGTTTACTAAACAAACAGCACTTGATCTTAATTGCATTGCCATACTAAAAATTCAGGGTAAACAAAAGCCCCAAGCAATTATAATTGCTTAGGGCTTTTTGCTTGAAAGATAGAACCTGGCATCGAGCTATTTTTGCGTAGGGCTACCCCTAAACTATCGTGGC
>NZ_JBDNJQ010000138.1:0-23051 GCF_051172895.1 Nostoc sp. CALU 1950
TACCTCAACACAACTTTGAAGTACCTCAACACAACTTTGAAGTACCTCAACACGATTTATAGGTATAATTTAAACTATTAGCCATATAAAGTATGACTATAAATTTGCCTGTTCCCCAAGATTATCAATATCAATTTGGTGGTAGTCTTCCTGCAAATGCACCTACCTACGTCATACGCAAAACTGATGCAGATTTGTATCAAGCTGTGAAAGCTGGAGAGCTTTGTTTTGTTTTAAACTCTAGCGATTAATCAAATAAACTTAACAAAGCTTTTGCCGTCCCTTCTGGCAAGCATTACAGGAAGAAGTTTTCGGCTCAAAATCAATACAAGCGATCGCTTGCTCAGAACAAGCCTTTGTTGGGTGGACAGTACATTTGAGGCGGTAGTCGTTGGTGAAATATTCACAACCAGAGCAAGGAATTTCATGCAGCGTTTTTAAATGAATTATTCCTTTTTTTAAAGTTAACCAGACACTACCAATAAATAGAATCATTATTGTCCAAGTGCAAAAAGCACACAAAATCATACTTAACATGAGTGATCCTCATAAAAATTCCAAAAAAATGCCCGCAGTCTACTGCTTTTCACCGCAGGCATAAGACTTTATTTAGCTAGTGTTGAGCGAAACTTAATTAAGGTAATACCAATTTGAAAAGACCATTTGTAGAGACGCGATTCATCGCGTCTTTATTCGATGCGACGATCGCCAAGAGTGCCAAACATAACCTAAGAAGGCTACCACACCAAGAAAGAACTGAATATCTGCCAATCCTAGACGTTCTGAACCGTAAAACTCTCTCGGATAAACCGTCGTGTTGTATCCCACAAACGCCGTAGAAATCCAAGCCATTAAAGCTAAACCTAGCAAGCTATAAGAAAGAATTTCTTCACCATTATCAATTGGCAAAATTCGTCTTATCCAGCTAAAAGGTTGTACAAGAATATGCCAAATGCCACCAGCAATTAGAATGAAGCCAATCCAAATGTGACCACCAATGACATCTTCTAAATTATCAATACTTGCCATCCCTAAAGGAGTCCAGTTACCATCTTTAAGACCAACTAAGTAGCCAAAAATTATTTCTGGGTTTAAATTAGGATTGCTAATTAGGCGAATATTTCCGAAGTTAGTGTCATAAATTCCGCCAAAAAACATTGCCTTTAGCACTAACAAAAATGCTCCCAAACCCAGAATAATTAAGTGATGACCTAAAATTAAACCCAATTGCTTGGGGTCATTCCATTCATAGTGAAATCTTGCCGCCTGTCCACCGGCATTATATAAAATTGCCGGAGCACGAAAAACATGAAAAAGTCCACCTGCACCCAATACAGCAGAAGCAACTAAGTGCAAAATGCCAATTACAAAATAGGGATAGGTATCGACTACTTCACCTCCAGCACCTACACCCCAGCCCAAAGTTGCTAAATGGGGTAACAAAGTCAATCCCTGTTCATACATTGGTATGCTAGGAACAAAACGTGTAACTTCAGATATTGTGATTGCTCCTACCCAAAACATAATTAAGCCTGCATGAGCAATGTGAGCGCCTAATAATTGACCAGATAAATCAATTAAACGAGCATTACCCACTAACCACGATAAATTTGTGTCTGCTGCTAAGGTTCTATCAGTTGTAATTGTCATAATTAAATACCCTTATGAGCATTTTGAATTTTGAATTTTGGATTTTAAATTATGACAATCTAAAATCCAAAATCTAAAATCTAAAATTGTTTTACGATTCGCTACCGATGGCATTTATTGCCCTTTCAATTCGGCTAAAGTCAACGCCAATTGCTCGCAAAGCGTGCCACAGATGACCTTGCAAGAAGAAGAAAGCCAAGAAGAAATGAGCATTTGCTAACCATGCTCTGGAAGTGTAACCACCGTTAGCTAACTTAATGCTGTCGGCAAAATAAGGGCTAACTCCGAGTTTTACTTCCAAAGTAGAGCCATAAAATTCCACGGGATAAGCTAAAGTATTCACCGCACAAAAGTAAGCTGCAACAAATCCCGCTAAAGCAATACCGCCCAATGAGTAGGAAAGGATGGCTTCACCAGAGAAGATTAAAAGCTTTTTCGCCCAAGGTAAAGGCTCTATGAGGATGTGCCAAATACCGCCGCCAATGAGTAACAAGCCTACATAGATATGACCGCCGACTAAATCTTCTAAGTTGTTAACAGTGGCAAAGTGGGTTTGATAGCCATAAATGACCAAGGGGTTGAGGGTGGGGTCAGTGATAACTCGCACATCGTGAATTGTTGAGTCGTACAGTCCTCCCCAAAACATGGCTTTTCCTACCAAGAGTAAAGCACCTATTCCCAAGAAAATCAGGTGATGTCCTAAGATAAAACCAAGTTTTTTCGGGTCGTCCCATGTAAAGTGAAATTTCCGAGCGCGACCAGTGGCGTCTTTTAAGTTTTTTGGAGCTTTGAAGGTGTGGAAAAGTGCGCCTGCACCAAGCACAGCAGAAGAGATTAAGTGTAAAGCGCCGATAACGAAATAAGGGTAAGTATCGACTACCTGACCACCTGCGCCCACGCCAAAACCCAAGGTGGCTAAGTGGGGAAGCAAAATCAACCCCTGTTCGCCCATAGGTATTTCGGGATTGTAGCGAGAGATTTCAAACCATGTAAACGCCCCAGCCCAGAGCGTTGTCAGCGCTGCTTGTGCCACATGAGCGCCGATAAATAAGCCAGAGAGATTGGCGAAGCGGGCGTTACCTGTCCACCAATCAAATTTGAGGTTGGGATTACCGTATGTCTGCATTGTTAAGCAATTAGTAGTTGTTGCTAATAATACTCAATTATTTGGTTCTTGTTTCAGCAGTTAAATGTCGTTTTAGTGCTACCACAGGAGACGCGAAGCTTTTATCCAAGGAAAGAAAGATTATTCCAATTCACCGCAGGACTTACCGATTGTCCTCAGATGTCACTTCTTGCCATCCGCTCTGCTTATTGAGAGCTAGTTACCAATTATTGAGATTACAAATTTAGTCTATTGAAAGTAATTCCTATTTAGATCATCTCTTTACAAAATGTAATCATTAAAACTGGAGGAAAAATGGGCAACGCAAGCGGAGCGATAATACTAACTATCACCGCTCGAACTACTAAGGAAATATTACTTTTTAAGCGTGGATTATTCTGCTTTCTGCCTTCATAAATAACTTGTAGAAGTGCTAAAAGATAGTGCAGATGATTCCAGTAAATGGGGATGGTGGTGTTGCCAGAAACTCAAAATCTGTTCGCCAACCTGTTGAGGATAGAAGTAGTGAAAAAAATGATATCCTTGTGGGCATTCCCAGAGCTTATCTTCTGGCTTGAACCAATTCAACCAGTCATGCAATGCAGGTGGATTGACTACCGGATCACTCTTGCTACCACATACCATCATTGGCATAGAAACTCCACCTTTGGGTAAATAGACTAACTTAAATAAAGAGTGTGGTGAGGGAGATTGTTCTAAATCTTTATCTAAGGCAGCGACTAACTTCTTAGCGGTATGAGGCGGTTGATTCCCAAATAGACTGCGAACGTTGCTTGCTAAGACTAGCTCACGGCTGATGCTAAAAAGTTGTCGTTGAAAGTAATAGTGAGCGTGCCAATTGTTTGCAGGTTGAGCAGCTACAGCCAGCAGAGTTAGCGATCGCACTTTTTGGGGAAATCGACGAGCAAAGATTAAGGCGATCGCACCACCCATGCCATGTCCGACTAAATGGACGGGGCGATCGCGCCATTCTAAAAAATCATACAGCAACTCCACAGCTTGATCTATGCAACTGGCTTCATCTTTGGTTTGCTGGTATTCCCACTGGGCGACGCTTATATACCCAGATAAATAATCAAGTAATGGTTTATCAAAACGCTGTAAAGCAGGACTGGCACTTAACCACAGAACATCAAATGAATCAGACATAAATACCTATAACTACTAAATTATCAATTTCACTAGTTGTCAGATCCCCGACTTCTATAAGAAGTCGGGGATCTCCCGCACCCAAGGCTTTCTACAAACCAAATTCTGTCTTCAACTGAGCAACCCAAGTTTTAATTCGCTCATCTGTTAAATCAGATTGACTACCTTCATCAAGTGCCAATCCGACAAACTTGCCATTTTTCAAAGCTCTAGAATTCTCAAAGTCATATCCCTCAGTTGGCCAATAGCCAACAGTTTTACCACCCCGCTGGGAAATCTTTTCTTCCAAAATTCCCATTGCATCCTGGAAATTATCGGCATAGCCATACTGATCTCCATCGCCAAAATAGGCAACCAACTTACCACTAAAATCTATTTCATCCAGATCAGGCAAAAAGCTTTCCCAATCGCTCTGAAGTTGACCAATATCCCAAGTAGGGGAGCCAATAATCAGCAAGTCATACTCATCAAAAGTGCTAGTATCCGCCTCGTAAATGGGATGTAATGTTACAAGATCACCACCAAACTCATCCCGAATTTTTTCAGCATCAGATTCAGTGTTGCCAGTTTGAGTACCGTAAAACAGACCAATTTTCTTCGACATATTTCCACCTGATATATATGATGTGTGATTCTGCGATGGTGCAAAACACCCGCCAGAGGCGATCGCAATAATTGACGCAAGGATACTTATTTGCCTAGTTCGTGCAACTCAGAAAAACAAACTGCTATTGGTTAACACCAAGAAGGCAAACAAAGCTCCTCCACAGCTACCTACCGTCCACCCAGCATTGAATTCACTCCAAGACTTAGCTGTTTTCATGTTTTCCGGTAGCTCCCCTTGGGCAGGTTTGCGTCCTTGGAACGATACGCTGCCATACAGCCACAAACAAATCGATAAAATTAACAGCAAACCGATTGTGGCCAGTAACCCTGCTTGATTCGCCAATTCCGTATCCCGCAACGGGCCTAGCTTGACAAATGGGCCAATCAAGAAGTAGCCGTGAGCCATGCCAATTTCCAGCCCTCGTGAAAAAGGAGACAAGCCTTGACGGTAAATAGGAAGATTTGCCAAAAACTTCAGCGTGATATCCGAAGCATTGACTGGCGTATAAAGATTTCCGATTTCCGGCATTCCGGCAGGATTAACAACTCCCTGCTGAAAATCAAGTCCAGCCGCTATGACACGCACCCTCAAGGCGTGCCAGATATGACCAGTTAAAAATACAACCGCCAGAGCAAAATGACTAGTTGCTAGCCAAGTGCGAACCGTAATTGCTCCCGATGCAGTAGTACTCAATCCCAACGGGCCATAGAAAACTGTGGGATAAACGGTATCATTTACCGTTACAAAATAAGCTGCCAACAAACCCATGTAAGCCAGAGCGCCCAGACTATAGGATAGGTAAGCCTCACCAGACCAAAACAGTACCTTTTTCGCCCAAGTAAAAGGCTTGGTGAGAATGTGCCAAAATCCCCCGACAATACTGAGTATTCCTACCCAAATATGTCCACCAATGACATCTTCTAGATTATTCACTGCTGCCATCCCCTGTTTACCAAAAGCACCAAAGAGATAGCCAAAGATGCGACCAGGGTTAATAGTTGGTTCAGTAATTACTCGTACAGATGCCACTGCCGGATCATAAAGACCACCCCAAAACAGCGCCTTCGCTACCAATAACCACGCCCCGAATCCCAATAACAGCAGATGAATGCCGATGATAGTGGTCATCTTGTCTTCATCTTTCCAGTCGTAGCCAAAGAAGCCAGGAAAAGAGGGGTTTTCACTTAAGACTTCCGGGCCTAAAAGGGCGTGGTAAATTCCGCCAGCACCCAGTACAGCCGAACTAATCAGATGTAAAACACCAATGACAAAATAAGGATAAGTATCAATAATTTCGCCACCGTCACCAACACCAAATCCCAAGGTTGCTAGATGAGGCAGTAAAATTAACCCCTGTTCATACATTGGTTGAGAGGGGTTGTATTTGGTAATTTCAAACAGAGTCATTGCCCCAGCCCAAAGCACAATCAACCCAGCATGGGCAACATGAGCGCCTAAAAGCCTACCCGACAGGTTAATAAACCGGGCATTACCAGCCCACCAGTCCGATTCCTGGGTTGTTATCGTTGCAGTTGCCATTCTTAGATTGCCTCCCCACGAGTTGAATGGATGACTCTACCCTTTGCGAAGTCAAATCCAGCAGCGCGTAAAGCGTGCCAGAGATGCCCTTGAAGAAAGAAGAAACCTAGCCAGAAGTGAGCATTCGCTAGCCAAACGCGAGAAGATAGTAAGTTTCCACTCTGGAAGTAGGGAAAGCGGTCAAACCCAATACTCAGGGCTGGCCCATAAAATTCCGGTGGGTAAGCGAGAGTATTAACCGAGACAAAATAGGCAGCAATCAAACCCATGAGAGCTAAAGCACCCAAACTGTAAGAAAGGTATGCTTCTCCTGACCAGATAAAAAGCTGCTTTGCCCAGCCGAAAGGTTGAGTCGTAATGTGCCAGATACCGCCTGCAATACAGAGAATGCTGACCCAAATGTGACCACCAACCAAGTCTTCTAGGTTATTAACTCCAGCAATCCAGTGTTTGCCACCGCCACCAAACAAGTAGCCAAAAATTGCGGCGGAGTTCCAGGTGGGGCTAGAAACTACGCGCACCTCACCCACCGTAGAATCATACAAGCCGCCAAAAAACATAGCTTTGGCAACTAGTAAGCCTGCTCCCAGACCCAGCAATACTAGGTGAATACCCAGAATAGTAGTCATTTTATTAGCATCTTCCCAGCGATAGCCAAAGAAGGAAAATCTCTCTTCTAAGATGGCGGGGCCACGTAGGGCATGAAAGATGCCACCAAGTCCCAAGAAGGCGGAGCTAATTAGGTGCAATACTCCAATGACGAAGTAAGGATAGGTATCTACTATCTGTCCACCACTTCCAACACCCCAGCCGAGAGTTGCGAGATGAGGCAATAGAATCAACCCTTGTTCGTACATTGGTTGCGCTCTGTTAAAGTGGGCAAGTTCAAATAGGGTTGTTGCACCAGCCCAGAGAACAATTAACCCTGCATGAGCAACGTGAGCGCCCAAAAGTCGCCCTGAGAGGTTGGTTAACCGAGCGTTCCCTGCCCACCAGGGAATCGACTCCGGTGTTTGAACAGCCATCCTTGTCATGGCGCTACCTCCTGAGAAAGTTTTCAAATCGCTGAAATATACAATTAGCTTAATGAGGATCTATCTCAATAAGTCTGAAGATATCCTACCAGACTTATTGATAATTATTTTCATCTATAAATAATAAAGTTTTGTGAAGTACGCAAATTGAAGAAACCGCTAAAGCAGTACAAGTTCACGCAACAAGATGAAAGTTATCTCTTTTAGCGAGGCGAGAAATAACCTGAAGACGGTTTTAGGTTGATATACGGATTACAAAATAAAAACTAGATGAGGCCGCAAGAATACTTGTTGCTTAATTAGGCAGAAACCTCCCACCGACTCGAACAGAAGCGGTGAGATGAATGTCCGAACAAAAAGGGTTTCTAACTTACCCTCCATCGACTCAAACTAAGTGCCTTACGATATCCTCACAAAATGTTCCTGATGATTACTGGTTTCAAAAATCACTTCGGTAAAGGAAGCTAGAGGAAGTAAGTTTTTGTGCATTTATGAAATTAATCCAAATACTAAAAGTAGCTGTAATTCCTGTTTTGACTGTATTTAGCTTTGTGTTTGCATCAAATATAGCACTAGCTGACTACTTAAATAGTCAGGGTTCAGGAGGTGATTACCGTTATGAATTATGGTCTAGCGATGATAATAGCAGTTACTATTTAAAAATTTGGCTATATGAAGCAAGTCCAGACAGTAGCGCATACTCCACAACTAGATCATTTGACTCTAGTAGGGAAGCTTTAATTTATTTTGATTGCAATTACGCTGAGATAAGTTTACCAGAATGTCCTCGATGAGGCTCAAGTTGGGTTGAGGAAAAAAAACCAACACCCAAAAACTTTGGTTTTGTTCGATTTTACTCCGTTCAACCCAACCTATATTTATTTTTCTTTCCCCAGAATGACAGAAGAGAGTTAGGCAGAGTTCCTGATCCTGTAATCTAAAATTGGAGGATCAAGAACTCTGTTTTTTTATGAGACTTTTTTAAGCTTGCACAACAAAATCAGTTGCCGACAGAGAACTGACACCAGATAAAGTAGCAAATAGGCTGCCCGTACCCAAGCCTGTTGTCGTACCATTTTGATTGTAAAATAGCTCGCCATTGGCTTGGTTGAAAACAATTTTGGCGCTGCTACTTCCGGCGACTATTTCACTATTTGTCACGGCATTGATAATGGCAAACTCACTGCTGGTTAAGGCACTACCAGAAGCACTGGTGATGGCGGTAAAGGTGGTTTTGTCAAGGACAATTTTATCAGTGCCAATAAGGAAATCGGTAATGCGATCGCTCCCAATATCAGCAGATGTAAATATCCTACTAGTATCGTAGGCGAATTTGTCCGCGCCACCTCCCCCAGTTAGGATATCATTGCCTACACCGCCAACGAGGTAGTCATTACCATCACCACCATCAAGGGTGTCGTTACCCGCACCTCCAAATAATCCACCTCTGCCATTAGCGGTCAAGCTACTATCATTATCATCTCCCGCACCACCCCGCAGGATGTCATTGCCATCGCCACCTTCCAAACGGTCTCTGTCTGCACCACCCTCAAGGGTGTCATTACCTGCTTCGCCGAAAAAGGCATCTCTTCCGCTACCACCGATAATCGAGTCGTTTCCTGCACCTAAGCTGACATTGCTGCCGTAATTCAAGGAACTACCATCTCCAACTGTGGCGCTGAGGTTAACAACATCATTGCCGCTACCAGTATTGCTAAGTGAAATGGACTCAAAATTGCTAATAGTTGTTGTTACGCCAGGTGTTGTAATCCCAGATGGGGTAAAAGTGATATTAACACCTGTAGTTTGAAATGAAAGATTTAGCACCAGCTTGTCTGTACCTGCACCACCATCTGCTGTAAAACCTATAGTTCTGAAGGTGACGGTATCATTACCATCGCCAGCATTAACCGTGCTATTAGTACCACTAATATCAATAGTGTCTGCATTGCGGGTACCTGTGATGTTAAAGCGATCAATCCCAGTGAAACTAATTGAATCAAGCCAGCCACCAGTGGTAGCAGTTCGTCCAGCACTGCCGGAAAACCCGTTAGCGTCACTATCCGCAACGGTAAACTGCATTTTATTGCCAACATCATTAATGGAGTAGTTGAGAATGAGGGTGTCAACACCAGACCCTCCGTTTACCTGATCGTTAACGCCCAACCCTGGATTAATAACATCATTTCCTGCGCCACCATTAAACACATCATCGCTGCGGAAAACGTTTCCATTGATGATGGTGGCTTGGGTGATGGTATCGTTACCGCTACCTGTTGTGAGTTTGAGAAATTCAAAGTTTGTTGCAGAGGAAATATTTGGTAAGCTACCACCGTTAAGCGGGTTGGTGATGTTTAAATTTGCAGTTTGACCAGATAAATCAAGGTCTAGGGTATCTTGACCGTTGCCTCCATCTACTCTGTCTGTACCAAGTCCAGCTTTGATAGTATCATTGCCATCACCACCGTTTATGGTGTCATTACCAAGAGCGCCATCCAAAATATCATTTCCGGCTCCACCTGAAATTAAATCATTGCCAGCAGCAGCGTTAATTTGGTCGTTACCTATGCCACCATTGAGTGTGTCGTTGCCTGATGTACCAAAAATGACATTAGCGAATGCTTGTAGAAAATCAGCTTGGCGGAGGGTGTTGAGGAATCCTGAAAATCCAGCATTTGCTAAAACTTGGCTGATGCGAGCGTCAAAATCTTCTGGGGAGAGATTAAATCGATCCTCGAAGGCATCTAAAGCGGCAACTGCAAAATTCCAGTATAAAATCGCTTCATTAGTGCTAGTGGGTGCGTTGGTTGCCAGTCCATTCAAAATTGTATCGAGGCTGGTGCTAGTTTCTAGTGTGTCGCTATTGTGGTTAAAAGTAGAGTTGGGGAATAAATTACGCATTTGCCCTTGAACAAGCAAACGCCCTACAAGTTCGCCAAAAAGGTCATTCCAAACTCCTGTAATAATATTTCCTGCTTGTGGCCCAGGATTTGCCCCCCAGCTAACCTGAACGAAGTCTTCACCAACAAATTTCTCTAAGAAAGCGAGCTTGCGACCATTAACATTTGAGCCTCGGCTATTTGTGGCAATGTTTTCAACACCAGCCCAACGGTAAAGCAGTGCTTCCACTTGGGAAATAAACTGGCTGTGGAATTGTTTTTAAAACGCCCCATTGAAGGCGAATAAAACCTAGCCCGCATGAAATCCAGCCCATTCGCCTCATCCATCACCCCCCATTGCCCAACATACTCAAAAGGATTAGCAACTCCCTCTGTCGTGAGCAAATTTTCTCCAAAGGGACGGTAGACATAACGGTTAACATAACTACCCGTCGCATTCGTCAACCCAACTGTTGAACCAACAAAATCTGAATCATAATAAGCTGCATTAGTCCCAGCAAAGCGACCTACTAAACCAATCCCATGAACATAATTGGTTGCAGAACCACCGTTATACTCACCAACAACATCACTGAACCCAAATGGGTTAACTAAATACTCCGTTCTCTGACCGTTGAAAACCGCCGCCTTCCGATTTCCAAAGGCATCATATTCATAACTAAACGTTCCTGTTGGTGTCGTTCCCCCAATCAGTTTGTTCTCATCGTTATATGTATAAGTCCAGGTATTACTTCCATCAACAACTTTAGTTAAATTCCCATCAGCATCATAGGTATAAATCGCACTGCCAACAGTGGTGTATTGATTTAAATTATTCGCCGCATAATTGGTTGTGACTCCATTAAGAATTGTGCGAATACGATTACCCGCAGCATCGTACACATACTGTAAATCCTGATTGGCAATACTGGCATTTGTGGAAGTAAATCGCCCACGGGTCAACTGTCCTGTGGTGTCGTAGGTATATGCCCAAGTACCATCTCGCGTTACTGCCCCTGTTTGCCGCCCTAAATTGTCATAGCTGTACTGGAACGAAGAGTTAATAGTATTCGTGGGGGTATAGTTTGTGATATTCGTTACTTGTCCTGCATCGTCGTAACTGTAGGTTGTGTAAGTGCCATTGCCGTTAGTTTCCCGCGACAGACGACCTACAGCATCATAAGTGTAGGAAATAATCGTCGCACCTGCGGCATTGGTTAATTTTGCCAGACGACCATCTGAGTCATAGCTATAGTTCGTCGTAAACCCGCTTTGGTCTTTCATTTGAGTTCGCCGACCTTCAGCGTCGTAGGTCAACTCCAGAAAGCGACTATTAGGGTATGTAATTTTTGTGAGGCGATTGTTGACATCATATACTAACGTCGAAATTCCGCCCTGAACATCTCGAACTGAAGTTAAGTTGCCTTTGGTGTCGTAAGTGTATTGCTCATAAGTGTTGTCATCAAAAGTTTTGCGGGTAACTCGTCCCTGTGCATCGTAAGTATATTTAAAAATATCGCCGCTGCGTTCTTTGGCTTGGGTGAGGTTGCCTGATAGGTCATAACTAAAGGTTTCTGACTTGCTATCTGCATAAGTAATGCTACTTAATTCACCGTAGGTATTGTAGCTATATTGAAGTTTTTTTCCCCGTTGGTCTGTGACGCTGGTGGGAGAATCGGAGTTGACACCGTAGGTAAAGCTGACTGTTTGATTTAATGGATCAGTTTGACTGAGTAAGCGTCCTTGGGCGTCGTAGGAGTATTTGTAAAGTGTGTTCCCTGGAGCTGTAATTTGAGCTAGGTTGTCCTTAGTGTCGTAAGTAAAACTGGTAACTCGGTTTAAGGGGTCTTTAATGTTGTTTATTTGCCCTGTGCTTGTGAATTCAAGTCTAGTAGTTTTGCCGTTAGCATCGCTTACATCAATGATTCCGGGTGAGACGTATTTGTAGGTTGTTGCTGGCATGGAAGGTGTAGTTGTAGGTAAGTTGGGCAAATTTAGGTTGCAAACTCGTATCTTTTATGACAATCTACTAGCTTAAACTGTCAAACAAATTCAAAATCCAAAATTGATTTATGGTTTTCTATTTGGATAATGTACAGCCTCAAAAAGGCACTCTATAATTCGTAATTAAACTCTTTAATTACGAATTACAAATTAATGTGAATTGCTAGTTAGCCTTACTCACGTAATCTTGAAAACCTCTCGCCTAAAGGCGAGAGGTTTTGAATTTTGACTCTTCAAGCTCACAACGGTTTTTCCGTTTCCCTCTCCTTGTAAGAAAAGTTAGGGAGAGGTGGAAAAGGAGCTAGGGGATAATTTAGTGTTAGTTTTTAGGTTATATCTAAAAAGTAAGGCTAGTTAGTGCCTTTGAATCGTATCAGTATAATACAAAAATTACAATCTTCGATACCAATAAAATATAAAAATTTAAAGTTTAGTACTTAATTAACGTCAGTTCGACGAACCTTTCCTACCAGAAAAGGGAAGAGTAACGAAAAAATCAGATTTTTAAACCTCTCCCGGCTTCAGGGAGAGGTTTGGAGAGGGGTCAAATTAAATCTATTAAACTCACGTTTAATTAGAGGTGTATTTGATAACTAGCAACTTGGACAACTGACTAATTACACTTCAGCGGGTTGATATTCTTGTTGTCTTTCCACAAATGACTGAACACGGGTGCGGTAGTTTCTCACAGTTTCATCAACCCATTCGCGATCGTTGCTATTTGCATACAAATGCACCAGTGGTTCGCTGGCATCTGGTAAAACTAACAGCCAACTATCATCATAGGGTTGACAAATTTTCACTCCATCAATGAGTTCTAGGTTTTGGGCTGGGTGAGTTTCCACCAAATAACGCATCAAAGCACCCTTAGCAGTCCACGGACAACGGACTGTATAAGTTTTGTGAATTACACGGGGTAATTCCGATCGCGCCGCCGCAAGCGATCGCTCCTGTATAGTTAACATCTCAATTATCTTCGCAATGCAAAACATGGAATCAAATCCCGGATGCAGTTGCGGGAAAATAAAACCAGTCTCTCCACTACCTCCCAATACCACATTCGGGTTTTTCTGACAAGCTTCCATTAAAGCTGTAGGGTTGGCTTTGGTGCGAATCACTCTACCATCATGACGACGGGCGACTTGTTCAATAGCACTGGAAGCATGAACTGGTACAACTACTGTTCCTCTGGGGTTAGCCGTCAGAATCATGTCTACCATCAGTGCTGTTAAAGTTTCGCCACGAATTGGGTAGCCTGATTCATCAACTAAAATTAGCTGTTCACCATTAGCGGATACTTGCACACCAAAGTTAGCTTTTAATGCCTCCACTACATGACCTAACTGAGTCAGCAATCCTTCGCGGTCAGTGATTGACATCGCCGTTTTATTGACACTGGCATTCAATACCACTGCATCAGCGCCAAATTTATCCAACATTTGGGGTAAAACTGCCCCCGATACCGCATAAACATAGTCAATCACCACTTTTGCGCGGCTGTTGCGGAGTGTATGAACATGCAACAGTTTCTCAAAAGCAGTGCAGTAGCGCTCCATGACTTGGCTAGGATAAGATACATCGCCAATTTCATGAATTAGCGCCCGCCGCATATCCTCCTTAAAGTAAGCACCTTCAATTTTCTTTTCCAGGGCTTTGGTGATATTAATACCCTTAGCATCCATGAATTCAATCAAAATGTAGTCCGGGCGATCGGGGTGTACCCGCACATGGATACCACCAGCTACCGACATTGTGGGTATAACTGTGCGGGCGATGGGGATAGCTGTAGCATCGAGGTTTTGAATATCAATACCTACTGACATCAAACCAGCAATCAGCGATCGCGTCACCATCCGAGAGACATTACGCTGATCACGGGAAACCGTTACCTTAGAACCAGGTTTCAAGGTTGAACCGTAAGCAGATCCCAATTTCACGGCGAATTCTGGGGTGATGTCGATATTAGCTAATCCTTGGACACCACGTTGACCGAATAAATTCCGTTGGGCGGTGTTCCCCCAAATCAAGTTAATGTTTAAAACTGCCCCAGACTCAATCTTTTTACTGGGCCAAACACGTACACCGGGGCTAATTTGGGCTTCTTCTCCCACCGTGGAAAGCGAACCCACAACAGCAGCTTCTAATACATGGGCGCGGCGGTCTACACGAGCGCCACGGGAAATCACACAGGCGGAAAGATGTGCTTCATCACCAATAAATGCCCCATTCCACACTATCGGACGTTTCAGATTCGCATCAGCGCCAATGGTGACATTATCGCCAATTACGGTTCCGGCCTCAATGTGTACTCTTGCTCCGATGCGGCAGTTGTCACCAATCACTGCTGGGGTTTCAATCACAGCCGTCTGGTCGATATAAGTATTTTGACCCACCCATAACTCATGGGAAACTTCTTTGTAAGCACAATCTAGTTGCACTTTCCGATCTAAGGCGTCATACTGAGCCTCACGATAGGCGTCTAAGTGACCAACATCACACCAGTAACCTTGAGCGATGTAACCATACATTGGCTCATCTTTTGCTAGTAGTAAGGGGAATAAGTCTTTGGAAAAGTCACATTCAATGTTTGCTGGCAGATATTCCAAAACTTCTGGTTCGAGAATGTAAGTACCAGTGTTGACGGTATCAGAAAAAATTTCACTACTAGAGGGTTTTTCTAAAAATCGCCGAATCCGTGCTTCCTCATCGGTGATTACCACCCCAAACTCAATCGGGTTAGGAACCCTGGTTAAAATCAAAGTCGCTTTTGACTTATTTTGTTTGTGAAATGCGATCGCTGCGGTGAGGTCAAAATCTGTTATGCTATCGCCGCTAATGACTAAAAAGGTTTCATCAAGGAGTTCAGCAATGTTTTTCACACAACCTGCTGTACCCAAAGGCTGATCTTCTTCAACGGCATAAGTCATCTGCACGCCAAAATCGCTGCCATCTTGAAAATAATCTCGCAAGACATCAGGTAAATAATGCAATGTCGCAATAACTTCTGTAATTTGATGTCGTTTGAGGAGATTGATAATATGTTCGGCAATTGGTCGATTTAGAATCGGCACCATCGGTTTGGGGAGATCGCAAGTTAACGGGCGAAGCCGCGTCCCCGAACCGCCTGCCATCAGTACTGCACGCATAAATCCTCCTTAACTAGTTACAGCCTTCGCTGCTTCAAAATCCATGAGATATATTTTGTTCTTCTTTCTCTAGTCTCCTATGGATATCGATATTTGAGGAACTTCCATAAGATGCATCTGGATTGGGGCATTAGGGATTGGTTATGGGGCAATACGGTTCGGGTAAAGGGTAAAGGGGAAAGGGGAAAGGTTTTAAATACATCCTTTACCCCTTAACCTTTTCCTAGAACATAAAGCAAGTGAAGAGTGCTTATCCGAACCGTATTGGGTTATGGGGTACTTGTACGAATGGCACTAATAAAAGCCCAAAAGCTTGTGGTGTCGTCTCGTTCCCAGCCTCCAGGCTGGGAATATATTTAAAAGAGGCTCTGCCTCAATTCAAGCTACCGGAGGCGGCAGCCCTTCCAGAATGGATTCCCAGCCTAGAGGCTTGTTGCAGTCAGAACAAGGGCTGTATCTTTTCTTAGTGCCATTCAGTACTTGTACGTGTCGCAGTTCCCTAGCTTATTAACTCTGTTGACAATGATAGAGTTGATATTCGTAGCCATCTACGCTTGGTAAAGACTTAGTATCAGATATCACGCATGTTTTGACGGCTTCTGCTACAGGGGCGTGAAAGTTTACCAGCCACAAGTCAAAAGGTTGTGGTAACTTCTTTAAAGTATTTTCTAGAGCAATGGTGGAAAGATTCGGATCTTGGTCTTGATGGGCAAGGAGAAACAAAAAATTTTGGGGTGAATTGGCAAGTTTAATTTCCCTCGCTACCCCCATCATTTCCCCAGTGTGAATGTAAGTTTTGTGGGTGGTGGCAATCAGTACTGGCACTGGCGATACTTGTTGGATTAGTTGCACAAAAAGGTCAGGGCGATAATATTTTTGATAGCCAAGATTACAAAATACTGTCACTGCACTGACAAATCCCGTTAACCAAATTAACATCACGGCTTTTTTTCCGTTTATTCCCCATTTACCTATGCTTTTTATCCCATTTTTTGCGTATTCTCTCCCCATCAATTCCTTGGGAGGATGCCAACAAACTGCGAGACTTGCACCTAATAAAACAACGATCGCGGGAAAGTAAACAAAGTTATATCTAGCACCTCTGGTCAGATCGATTCCCAAAAAGTAGGTAAAGATAAAGAATAAAGCGATCGCACTGATCACGACTCCAGCAAGCACCTGAATCATAATCCGGCTTTCTGGTTGCTGTAGTTGAATCTTGATCCCCCGCAGCACAATTGGTACTGCCCAAATAAAGAAAATCAGCGTCACCAGTCCAGAAGGAATCACAACCAATAGCTGTGAAGATTCAACTGGTAACAGGCAAATCATTGCCATCCATGTTCCTAAAGCTTGAAAGATTGGGCTTAACCAATCTAGTCCAACGCGCGAACCTCGAATCCAATCGGTCAAATTATCACGGTTTCTATTCTCTAACAAGATTGGTATCCAAATTAAACCCGCCACCAAAGTACCTGTAGCAACGCCATAGATGCGCCGCCAGGGAGGAGAGAAGAGGAGAGAAAATTTGCTGCTACTCTGCAATTGAAGCCAAGCAAGAAAAATCAAAACTACGACTTCTGTGCAGAGAGTGAGGGTGAAGAAATAATGAGTAGCAATACCTAAAGCATTAACTCCTACCCAGAAAAGTGCTACCCATATCGGTAAAGGTGTGCGGTTTTGAATATGACGTGTGGCAATTACTAAGCAGGTGAGGGAAGCAGTTACCCATAAGATTGCCAAAGTGTAATGACGTGCTTCTTGTGCTACAAATATGCCATAAGGTGATACTGCGATCATGGCAGCAGTCAAGTGTCCCACTAATGGCGAACGAAAGGCTACTCTACCTAATACGTAAAAACATGGAATTGAGGCAGCGCCGATGATAGCTGGTAGCAATCGCGCCGCAAACAGTGATACTAATCCTCCGTCGCTGGGAAATAATTTCATCCACAGGTGAGCCAACACAAAATACAGCGGTGGATGACTATCTTGTGTAGCTAAGTTATGAACCACATCACCAATACTAGCCGCTGGGTTTAGTTGTAGTGGTTGCAATAGGATATCAGGTGCGATCGCTTGATCTAGAGGTACTGCTAAAAAAGTATTCCCCAAGCTAAACACCAAAGTGGAAAACTCATCAGTCCAAGGAGGCTTTGCAGTCAAGTTGGCTAGGCGCAGGCTGATACCGATGATCAACCACATCAAGTTCAGTAAGGGATGAAGCCAGAAAGAAGGGAGGCGAGTCTGCCAATTATACCAATGCTTGTGTTGTGAGCCAGAGGTTGTGTCTGTCAGAGACAGCAAATGGCTGGCAGGTATAGGTAGCAACGAGATAATTTTTTTGTAAAAATAAAATGCACCTTGGAAAAAAACTCTCATTGCCCGATCTCACACGAATGGATTTGTAGGTTTGACACTTCAGATTTAAGTTCGTTCTAAACTATAAGAACAAAAATCACAATTTCAAATCCCTGATTGTGATTATTTAACATCAGTGACACGCCAGCTAAGTTTCAAGTTAATCCAGAAATTCCAAATAGTAGCAATTGCGATCGCAATAAAGTTGGCAATATAACGGTTAGGAATAAGAAAATTGAATACCAGGTTTAATATCAGTACATTCAATACAAGTCCACCAAGGCAAATGGCGTTGAATTTCAAAAACCGCTTCAGGCGTTGATGCCATTCTTGCTGTCTGGCGCTGACATCGGCAAATGTCCAAGCATCATTCCACAAGAAATTATTTAAAATCGCAATTTCACCAGCAATAATTTTACTGCGTGTCAGTTGCCAAGCCAAGGTAGTCGGATCACTGAGCAAGTAAAGCACTCCCATATCGACAAATACACCACTAAAGCCAACTAACCCAAAGCGGAGAAATCGACCAAAGGGAAAATTGACTTTTCTACTCAATCGTCCTACTCGTCCTGTGGAAAGCCGCAACCGCACTAGGTGATGGATGTAATCTATATATTGCTTCCATGTAACCTTACTCTCACCCTCTTTGCGTTCGCAGAACACATAGCCAACTTCGGCAACTTCGCCTACGTTTCCCCGGCCGATTACTTCTAGGAGAATTTTGTATCCGACTGGATTGAGTGTTGCATTGGCGATCGCACTCCGGCGCACCATAAAATAACCACTCATGGGGTCGGAAACTCTTCCCAGTACTCCCGGTAAGATTACCAAGCCTAACAACTGAGCGCCACGAGACAATAAACGCCTAATAACACTCCAGCTACTGACACCACCTCCTTCGACATGACGGCTGGCTACTGCCAAATCTGCTCCCTGCTCAACACTCCGCAACAATTCCATCAGCACCTCTGGTGGATGCTGCAAATCTCCATCAATCACCCCCAACACACTCCCCGTACCTACTTGCCACCCACGAATCACCGCTGAGGACAGTCCCCGTTCCTGTTGGCGTCGCATCACCCGCAACTGAGGGTATTCTGTCGTCAAGGATTCCGCTATTTCCCAAGTTCGGTCTGGACTATCATCATCTACGACTATCAGTTCATAGTTTCCTGGAATAGATTCATCCAGTAACTGGCTCAATATCCTGACTACATTTTTGATGTTGTCACGCTCTTTATAAGTAGGAATTACTAAAGAAAGATGAATAGATTCACTACTTGTACCCACACGGCTAGGAGGCAACTCTGAAATCTTTAATGGGCCAGTTGGTACTGTTAAAAGTGAGTTGGATGAGTTTGTCTTCATATTCCAAATTGCAGAACGAGGATATTTAAAGTCCGTAGAAAATAGAGCCAAACATCTGCTGACTTTATTTACTGAATCTAGTTACTCAAAACTTGAGAAATACTTTTGCTACAGTTAGCTGTTCTGAAAGTTTAGTAATTACCGTACTTCGATTCACAGTATTTTTTCAAAATTCATCTAAATTTTACATTTAACCACTTATTATGCTATTATATGCATTTTTACAAAAGTATACTGTACCATCAAGTCAACTAAGTCAGCAAATATACAGTTGAACTAGCGTATTTTTATGATTTTTAGTACTACTAGGGGTAATATTGAATGAGTATGAAGTATCCTAAGATTTGGTAATATACTTCTACATCATTATTAATAATTTTATCAATAAGGAATTTCGTCAGGAGATATTTTTTTGATCGCAGTTATCAAAAGATAGAAATAAAGCGCCAATGCCGACTATATGAGCTTGTTATAACCGTAAAAATTTACTTGTTGATGGAATCAGTATTGAATTAACCAAATATCACAATACAGACAAAAATCAAATCACAAAGTGAGAGTCATGAGTGCAAGATAAACCACACCTACTATTTACGTGGTTGGAATTATTCCGATGAAAGACAAAGTTTTGCCGCCCACCATAAAAGCAAGTTCAGGTCATCGCAAGAGATGGGGTGTGCAGCAAAATCCTGTTTAACCAATGAACAGTCAAGGTTTAGTGATATAAAAAATAAACTTAACAAAACTTAACTGCTTAATAAATAAGTATACTATTGAGTAGATATCGGATTGTAAATATGTCAAAAGTAACACTATAAAATCCCCCAATAGGGCATTGCAAAAAAGAGAAAAATTTTGTTTGTTATTAAATTGAAGGCGTCAATGGCGTAGTTTTATTGCTTGTTTTGAGTACGTGAACATCTTAAGAATACAGGGTAGATCATGCATATTCCTGATGGATTTGTTTCTGTTCCAGTGGCAGGGGCTACTAGTTTAGCGAGTGTGGCAGCACTGTTTATTGCCTTTGGGCGATCGCAAGAAGCTTTTGGTATTCGTCGTGCGCCCATATTGGGACTAACCACCGCCTTCATTTTTGCCGCCCAGATGATCAATTTTCCGGTAGCAGGAGGTACTAGTGGTCACTTGTTGGGGGGAACCTTAGCTGCGATCGTTTTGGGCAGTCCTTGGGCAGGAACGTTGTGTATTGCCACAGTTTTAATTATTCAAGCTGTGTTATTTGCTGATGGTGGTATTACTGCCTTGGGAGCAAATATTTTGAATATGGGAGTGATTGGTGTTTGGGTAGGCTGGGTTTTAACCGAAACCTTGCAACGGTTGTTTGGCGGATCTAAAGGGCGCTTACCTTTGGCTGCTGGTATAGCAGCGGGTGTAAGTGTAGTGGTAGCTGCTATAGCTTGTGCTATTGAGTTAGCCCTCTCAGGGACTGCACCCGTAGCCATAATTTTACCAGCCATGACTGGTGTGCATATTTTGATCGGTATTGGCGAAGGGCTGATTACCGGGGGTGTGCTGACTTATCTGGCCACCGCTCGACCAGATTTATTACCAGGGGAACAGCAGGAGTTTCGCGGATGGTCAGTGCCTATTGTCACTATTTTCTTAATTGCAGGAGTACTCTCACTCTTTGCCTCAGCGTGGCCCGATGGTTTGGAGAAAGTTGCCGAAAATACGGGCTTTATCGACTTAGCCGAGAAAGTACGGATAATTGTGCCGACCCCCTTAGCTGACTATGGGATTGAGGGTTTAGGGGCAATTGGCACTAGTATCGCCGGACTGGTGGGAGCTGCGGTTTGCTTTGCTGTTGCCTTTGCAATTGCCAAGGTAGTGAAACCGAAGAATGCTTAAACTTTCCTTACCGCTACGCTTGCAACTGTCTTTAGTGATTGTGGTGGGGGCCGCTTTATTAAAGCATTCTGCCTGGTATGGACTAAGTGTATATGGCGCGATCGCAATTTTATGGGCTTGCTTCTTGCGCGTACCAATTCGCCAGTTGGGAGGATTACTCGGCACAGAATTGATTTTTTTGTCATTGCTGGCATTGCCCCAGGGATGGGAACGAGCCACTTTTTTGCTGGTTCGTTCGCTGGTTTGTCTGGTTACCATGAATAGTTTTTTGCTAACCTTACCACCCCACAGTTTTGGCATTGCCCTCAAAACCTTACCAGTACCAGCACCTTTAAAGGAAAACTTGTTGTTAGCTGGGCAGTACATGGAAATTTTGCTCTCAGAAGTAACGCGGATGCGGCGCAGCGCCCAATTACGCGGTTTGACTGGAACAACAGGATGGCTACGCTATGCCAGTGCTGCCATGATTGGAGCCTTGTATCTCCGTAGTCTAGATAGAGCAGAGCGAGTCTACGCGGCAATGGTAGCTCGTGGTTACAACGGACAATTGCCCATAGATTCTACCCTCAGACCAAAAGAACGTTTTGCCCTATTAGTAGCTTGGGCGATCGCTGCTGTTGTTACCCTAACTTCTTACAAAATTTAACCCACTCCCCACTCCCAACCTCTTTACGCAGTAATATTGAGTTTGTAAATTTTGAAATCATTAACTTCTAATCCCCAAACATCAACCAGTAACCCCCACACAGCCGTAGTCGAGGTTGAGAACCTGGTGTATGCATATTCTCGCCAGGAGCCGGTATTACAAGAAATATCTTTTACCTTGAATAAAGGCGATCGCGTCGCGTTGATGGGAGCAACAGGTTCTGGAAAAAGTACCTTGCTAGAGAACCTGATCGGCTTAAAACAACCGCAATCTGGGAAAATTATAATTAATGGCATCCCTGTAGAACCGCAAACTTTACCCCAAGTGCGTCGTCAAATCGGCTTTAGCTTCCAAGATGCCAACGACCAATTATTTATGCCCACCATCTTAGAAGATGTTACCTTTGGGCCACGTAACTATGGTGTGTCACCAGCAGAGGCAAGCGATCGCGCCCAACAATTATTAGCTGATTTTGGTCTAGAAGCCTACGCCAATCGTTCCGCCCACGAACTCTCTGGTGGACAAAGACGCCTAGCCGCCCTAGCCTCAATTTTAGCCCTAGAACCGACAATTCTAATTTTGGATGAGCCAACCAGCGGTCTTGATCCAGCATGGCGGCGTCATTTGGCCCAAGTGTTGTTAAAGTTACCCGTGCAGGTGATATTAATTGCCTCCCATGACCTACATTGGTTAGGCAGAGTTACTCAACGCGCTTTAGTGCTGGCTGGTGGTCGCATTCAAATAGACAGTGATATTCAGCCACTTTTGCAAGATGGTACTACTTTAGACCAGTTGGGTTTGCCGATAGATTGGTGATTTTGGATTGGGGGTTGGGGATTGGGGACTGGGGACAAGGGGGACAAGGGTGAATTATTGAATAAATCTTTCCCTTACCTCCCTCCTTTTCCTTGTCTCTTCCCCATGCCCAATACCCCATGCCCAAATACCTTATTTATTAGTAATATTGGATACTATATTCTCGGCCTTATTGCTGTTGGGGTGTTAATGTCTGTTTTACATAAATATACTGTTCTTGCTCCTGTTAGTTTGAGCATCGCTTTGTTAATTACTAGTTGCAGTGAAGATACAGTCTCTCAATGCCAGCGACTGATTCGAGTTGTAAATGCCGGCACTTCTCTGATTGATCAAAATAAAGGAACGCAAGTCATAACTAGCATACAGCTATCTAAAGATTTAGAATTTGTGACTAAATCCATTAGGGAACTGAATTTAACAGATCCCAAGCTGAAAGAATTTCAAAGTGGTTTTGTCAAGATTTTTCAAAATCTCAGTCAAGCGATCGCTAAAGCTGGTAGGGCCCTGGGTGCGACCAAGACAGCACAAGCCTCGGCATCTGGTAGAGAAAAAATTCAAAAGGCTAGAGCCGAAATTGATTCAACACTGACAACAGCAGCTACAACTGTTGGTAAGCAGTCAGATACGTTAGTCAATCAGATGAATAAGTATTGTAGCGAACCAGAATAATCTAACTTGGGGTATGGAGGAGCCATTGCTCCACTTGGGGTCTCTTCAAGTGGAGGCTCATACCATTTCAATTTAATAATGATACTGGTCAGGCTTTTACCTTAAGTTGACACCAACAGGCATTGCCATGCCCCTACTATAGGACTCATATTTGATTTCTGAAAAAACTCAGTACAACTAAGAAGCCTTCT
>NZ_JBDNJQ010000139.1:0-23035 GCF_051172895.1 Nostoc sp. CALU 1950
TTCATCGCGTCTCTACAAATGGTCTATTTGTCGCATTCTTTTTTCAAATTGGTATGACTTGCATTTATAGCGTATATCAAAGAAAAATTTTGTATCTTATTGCCAGATTTTTTGGGAATTAATGTCCATAATAAAAGCACTCTACCTCTAATCCAAGAGAGTAAAAAATCTCTGTAGAGAATCTTTTATCGAAAACCGCCTCAATCACGCTTCGACACATTAATGCATAATGTGAGCTATTTGTATAGTGCCTAAATCCTAGTAGAATATTTTCGCAAATCTAAGTAGGAAGATAGATGGAAGTTTCTGGACGCAACATCAATTACTCACTGAATCCTCCTCCCACTCTTGAAGATTTTCCCGTCCTTCAAACTGAAAAATATACCCTACGCCTGGCATCAACCAAAGAAGAATTAGAATCAATTTTTCGGTTGCGCTTTGAAGTTTTTAATCTTGAACTGGGTTTAGGATTCTCTACTTCTAACTTTACCCAGATGGATATAGATAAGTTTGATGCGGTTTGCCATCATTTAATCTTGATCTCCAGACAAACGGGTAAAACCATTGGAACTTATCGGATGCAAACCTATACAATGGCTTCTCAAAGACTAGGCTTTGATGCTGCCGATATATTTAATCTTAATGCGATTCCCACTTCTGTGCTTCAGGCATCAGTTGAGGTTGGGCGTACATGTATAACTAAAGAATATCGCAATAGTCAGGCACTTTTACTACTCTGGGAAGGGCTGGCAAATTATCTCATCTGGAGTAAAAACCAATATTTCTTTGGCTGTGCATCATTACTAACACAAAGTCCCTGGCAAGCTACTTGCGCTTATGATTATTTTCGGCAGAATGGCTTGATGCATCCAAGTATTTTGGTTTATCCAAATTCACAATTTTGTCTAGAACTGCCTCAAAATTGTCTAGATTCATATACTGTTGAGATTCCTAAAATTTTGCAGGCATACTTGAACATTGGAGCGAAAATATGCAGCCTTCCAGCTATTGATCGGCAGTTTAAGACTATTGATTTTTTAACTATATCTAATATTGCAGACTTTGTCAGATGGCGTTATCCAAATCCTCTCAAAAAACCCTTACCACTGAGGATTTTTCAAGATTAATTCTACTGCTGCCGCGTTATCCAATGGACGCGAGAAAAAATATCCTTGTCCACATTCACAGTTCAAGTTTCTCAGAAATGCTAGCTGCTCTTTTGTCTCCACTCCTTCGGCAGTTACATCCATACCTAATTTGTGTGCCAGTGTAATAATTGTCTCAATAATTTCTAAATTCTTGCCATTACCATCTATTGGGCTGACAAAAGAACGGTCAATCTTTAACACACTAATCGGAAAGTTATGGAGACGACCTAATGAAGAGTAGCCTGTACCGAAATCATCAATTGATAACTCAATGCCCATCTTCCGAAGTTCTGAGAGGGCGGCATTTGCCTCATCGCCATTTTCTAGAATTGCACTTTCAGTAATTTCTAACATGAGACTGCCAGCATCAAGACCAGTCGAGTGTAAAATTTCCCCAATCTGTTCAATCAAATCCGGTTGAGAAAATTGCTTGACTGAGAGATTGACGCTGATTTTTTCTAACGAGTTTATCCGATCGCTCAACCGCCAGTTTTGCATTTGGCGGCACGCTTCATGTAGTGCCCAATAGCCAATCTTGACAATCAGTCCGGTTTCTTCTGCTAGGGGGATAAAATCTGTTGGACAAATCAAACCACGCTCAGGATGCTGCCAGCGCAGCAGAGCCTCAAAGCCTAAAATTCTGCCATTAGTGAGGGAAACAATCGGTTGATAATAAAGCTGAAACTCGTGGCGTTCGATCGCTCGCCGTAGATCGTTTTCTAACTGTAATCTTACCAGAGCGTTAGTATACATCTCTGGGTTGAATACTTCATAGCGGGCTTTGCCCAGCACTTTGGCTCGGTACATAGCCGTATCAGCGTCTCTTAGCAAGTTTTCTGGTTGGTCATAGTCTACTGTCGAACTCAGAGCGATGCCAATACTTGCTGTTGTAAATACTTCTTGCCCATCAAGCTCAAGGGGTAATGTCAGTTCTTGTTGAATTCGTTCAGCTACTTTGATGGCATCTGAGAGACTCTGGATTTCGTCAAGCAGGATTGTAAATTCGTCTCCCCCAAGCCGTGCGGCTGTATCCGTAGAGCGTACACATACTTCTAATCTATTGGCAATAGCAATTAGAAATTGGTCTCCTTTTAGGTGTCCTAAACTGTCATTGATCACCTTAAACCGATCCAGGTCGAGAAATAACACAGCAAATAAATAATTCTCCTGCTGCTTGGCTCGCTGGAGTGTGTTTTTTAAGCGCTCTATAAAGAAAGCTCGGTTGGGTAAACCTGTCAGTGCATCGTGAAACGCATTATGTCGTAACTGTTCTTCTGCCTGCTTACGCTCGTTAATTTCAGCTTCTAACTGCCTGTTAGCCTCTAATATTTCAGCAAATGACTCTTGTAATTGAGTAGCCATTTGATTATGAGCCTGAGCAAGAACTCTTAGTTCGTTGATACCCTCTACTGTAACGGTTTGGTCTAACTTCCCATTGGCGATTTCCTTAGAGGCAACGCTCAAACAGAGAATTGGTTCAGTAATCCAATGAGAAGTAATCACTCCTATGACTGTAGCTATTATCAAAGCTCCGAAACACAGCAAAATAGTGGTTCGGGTGTTGGCTTGAATATGCTCCATAAAGTCGGCTTCTGGAACCACCACGATAATCACCCAATTTAGCCCACAGTCGGCTGCAAAGGGCATTAACTGTACGAATTGCCGCTTATGATCAATTTCAAATTCTAGCTGTTGGCTAGAAGAAATGTTTCTAAAGTTACCAAATTGTGATTGCAAATACTGTGTTGTCAGCTGAGTGATCCGATCGCTACTGGCGATCGCTCTGAGCCGTTTGGATGTCTTTTTTCCTCCCTTATAACTTCGGATAAAAGGTTGCTCCGCCGTTGAAGTTGCTACTAACTCTCCAGAATGCTCGACAATAAATGTCTTTCCTGAGCGACCAATCTTTAAACTGTGCAAAAACTCACTCAGTTGCGAAAGAGATAACGTTGCATTTGTCACTCCAAGCAAAGTACCTTTCTGGTCATAAAGAGGTTGGGTTGCACTGAATGCTAGACCTGATGAAGAGAAATATGAATAAATTTCTGTGCAAGTAGTTTTACCTGCTTTCACGGCATTTGTATACCAGGGGCGAGTGCGAGGATCAAAGGTTTGGTTAACTTGAAGTAACTTGACAATATTACCTTGATCGTCAGTGGTATAAGTGTAGTAATTATTACTTGTTGATTGATCTTTTTTTCGGATGACTAGTGAACCATCGTTAAAGCGATCAACCGAATGAATTTCTCCTTGTGTAGTTGCAAAAGCGATCGGGCTTAAGGGCTTGAATAACTGCATTTGATGCCATAAATGGCGTTCTAAACTTTTTGTATCTTTTAAACTTAACTCACCAATATGGACAGAATTGGCGTTAATCTGAGTGACGAGTTGGGGGATCTCTATGTAATCGGTGATATGTTGATGAATCCGAGTCGTAAGTTCATTTTGCAGCTGAGTAGCAACATCATTAACAGCTTTCTGACCATTTTTTAAAGATAAAAATGCTGTTAAGCCTACAGCAGCAGAGATTTGCAGCACGAAAGGGACTACAAGAGCTACACGGAGTGGCATCCTCAATAACCCTTTTGGAATCGAACGCAAGAAATTCTGCTGTGGCATCTGTGCGATCTAGCCTCGCATAGGTTAAAAGCAAGAGTTGATTTTGCTCAGAGAGTATTCTTAATCTGCTGATACAGCTACTTTAAACTGCTATCTCGAATTCTGATCAGTTAACAATACTAAGGGCGTATCGCTAAATGCACTATAGCTGTGGATTAGCCTATTAGCCTGACCACAGATGCGGCTACACTTGGTGTATTTTACACTCCATTGATATCTCGGTTTCAAAAACAAGTCCAGTTTTGCGGGATTTGATACAACCTTGCTCATTTGTTTTTGTAGTTAATAAAGGAGAGGTGTTAATTGCCAATCTTCCCAATTAAATAAAGTACGGTTGGCGATGTTTAACAAATAGGCTCCGCTTGAAGTCTTGGCGATGTCTACTACGGGCGTAGCTGAGACACCTCATCCAGTCCACTTAATTAGATGATTTGAGAAAAATTTTAGGAAACCCACTTATGCGCCATCTCAAATTTGCTCCGAGTTGGTTGCGATTTTTAATTATTTTCTTATTGGCAATGGGTATATTGTTTCGCTTTTTTAACCTTGATGGTAAAGTTTACTCTCATGATGAAACTTATACCTCATTGCGGATTTCTGGTTACACAATTGATGAAGCAAAACAGCGACTTTTTAATAATCGCGTCATTGGCGGAGAAAGTTTTGCCCAGTTTCAAGGTGTAAATCCAGAAAAAAGCTTAAATGACACAATCATGACTTTGGCAAAACAAGATCCTTACCATCCACCGCTTTATTACATAATAACCAGATTGTGGATGGAAATATTTGGTAATTCGGTGACGGCGATTAGAAGTTTATCTGCCTGTATCAGCTTACTGGTTTTCCCTTGTGTTTATTGGCTATGCCGAGAATTATTTAATGTGCCGTTATCGGTTCCTGGTGTAGCGATCGCACTCATGGCAATTTCTCCAATTCACTTAGTATACGCTCAAGAAGCACAAGAATATATTCTTTGGTTAGTCACAATCTTACTATCTGGTGCGTCTCTGCTGCGAGCTATACGGCTAGAAGATGAGCTAGCAAAAAAACGACAACGACCAGATTTATTCGCTATTTGGAGCATTTATGCAGTAACTTTAGCCATCAGTCTTTATACATTTCTTTGGAGTGCATTTATAGCAGTTGCTCACGGAATTTATGTGATCATCACTGCCAAATTTCAGTTTACTGGAACTGTCAGAACTTATCTGCTAGCATCACTGGTAGCTTTTTTAGCCTTCATACCTTGGATAACAGTTGTAATCGGTGACTTTTTTCAGTTTTTGATTTCAGCAGATAAAACAACCGCGCAGTCATCCTTAATATCTGTATTTCCATTTTTGCTGATGCAGTTAAGTCGAATTTTTTTTGATATAAATCTGAGTTTAGAAAATTCTCTAAGCTATTTAATTACACCAATTGTTTTAACTTTAGTAGGATATTCAATTTATTTTCTCTGTCGAACAACTAACTATAAAGTCTGGTCTTTTATCATCACATTGATTATAGTACCAGCACTACCTCTAATACTGCCAGATTTAATTACTGGGGGTATACGATCATCTATTGAACCATATTTAATACCATCTTATTTAGGAATCCAAGTAGCTGTTGCTTATCTACTAGCTACGCAACTATATAATGGGAGCGTGGCACGCCGGAGCATTTGGCACATAATCATGGCATTAGTGATTATTTGTGGTCTGATTTCTTATAAGGCGAGTTCTCAAGCAGAAACTTGGTGGAATAAGAGGATGAATTATGGCAATACACAAGTTGCCCAAATTATCAATCAGAGTAATCGTCCACTTTTGATTAGTGATGCTTTGGGTAATAATTATGGGAATATCTTTTCTCTGAGCTATCTTTTGGAACCAAAAGTGCGATTTCTATTGGTGAACAACCAAAAAACTCTCAAAATTCCTGATGGTTTCACGGATATATTTTTATTCAATCCTTCAGAGAGTCGGCGCGAAACAATAGAAAAAAAGTATAAATTAAAAACGGATATTATTTATGGAGATAAGTATTATGCGGTCTGGAAATTGGTTAAAAATCGTAATTTACGCCGACGTAATATCTCACCTATTAATAAATTATCTGCGAGTTTATGAATAAGAATTCAGAATCCAGTAGTCAGAATTCAGTACTATAGGAATCATATTTTATTTATGAAAAAATCTCAGTCGTCTTGTAATAGTGCTGTATTTTTTGCGCTAACACACCTACATATATTTCAAAGATAAAATACTATTCCTATATATACAAATTATTGTGAAATTTTGTTATGCGGTATCTCAAACCTGCTCCAAATAAGTTGCGTTTTCTCATCGTTATTCTATTAATGATTGGTGTATTTTTTCGCTTTTTTAACATTGACAGCAAAGTTTATTGGCACGATGAGACTTTCACTTCATTGCGGATTTCTGGTCATACGGCAAATGAAGCAAGGCAGCAAATATTTAATGGCCAGATAATTAATAAGGAAAGTTTTGCCAAATTCCAAAGTCCAAATATGGAGAAAGGCTTAAGTGACACAATTAAGTCTTTGGAAACAGAAGATCCACAGCATCCACCACTGTATTATGTAATCGCTCGGTTTTGGGTGCAAATCTTTGGTAATTCGGTGACGGTAATCAGAAGTTTATCTGCTTTGATTAGCTTGTTGATTTTTCCGAGTATTTACTGGCTATGTCGAGAATTATTTAAAGCATCGGCATGGGTATCGGAGGTTGCGATCGCACTTATGGCAATCTCTCCTATTCACCTAGTATACGCCCAAGAAGCACGAGAATATATTCTCTGGATAGTGACTATATTACTATCCAGTGCCTCGTTGCTACGAGCATTACGCCTGGAATCAAAAAACAAAGCACAACGCATATTAACTTGGGGAACCTATGCAGTCACTTTGGCGCTCAGTCTTTATACATTTTTGTTGACTGGATTTGTAGCAATTGCTCATGGAATTTATGTAATTGCCACTGCCAGATTTAGGTTGAATCGGACAGTGAAAGCTTATTTATTAGCATCTTTAACAGGATTTTTTGCCTTCATACCTTGGATTCTAGTTGTGATAGATAACTTTTTGCAATTTGACAGTTCAACAACCTGGACAAAAATGCAAGTTCCCCTAGAAATTTTAATTAAATCTTGGCTTTTACAGTTGAGCCGGATTTTTTTTGATTTAAACTTTGGGTTTGAAAATTTGTTTAGCTATGTAATTACGCCAGCTTTTTTGATTTTTATTGGATATTCTATTTATTTTATTTGTCGAACAACTAACTATAAAGTCTGGTTATTTGTTGTAACTTTGATTATGATTCCGGCATTACCTTTAGTGCTACCAGATATAATTTTTGGGGGTATACGCTCACTTTCCGAACGTTATTTATTGCCTTCTTATTTGGGCATTCAACTAACTGTTGCTTACCTACTGGCTACGCAGCTACATAGTGAGAGTATTGTACACCGGAAAATCTGGCAAACAATTATGGGACTAGTGATTATTTGTGGGTTAGTTTCTTATGGAGTGAGTTCCCAGGCAGAAACTTGGTGGAGTAAGGTTATTAGCTATGGTAATCCACAAGTTGCGAAAATTATCAATCAGGTTGATCGTCCACTTTTAATTAGTGATGATTCTGGCATTAATTATGGGAATGTCTTTTCTCTCAGTTATCTTTTGCAGTCAAAAGTGCAATTTCAATTAGTAAAAGACCAAACTATCCCTAATATTCCTGATGAATTAACTGATATTTTTTTACTCAATCCTTCAGATATCTGGCGCAAGCAAATAGAAGCAAATTACAAGTATAACACAAATGTTGTATATGGTGACAATCATTACTTACTCTGGAAGATAGAAAACCCTAATTCGTTGCACCAGAATTAAAAATATGTCACCTATTTACAGGCTATAAAAAATCAAATTTGAGAAACTTTCATTGCCCTTACATCTACTTTACGATCAAATAAAATTCGTGGTTTTAGCAAAAGTTTAAATAGTAACAACAACGAATATAATTCTCCTGGTGCATTCTGGTGCTTCCACTGTCCCGGACGACAAAAGAGCATTTCTACAAGTCGGCGATGTTGATTTAAGCTTACTGATTGAAACCTAATACGTACTGTGGAAAATTCATCTTTAAACCCAGTAGTCACAACCTCACCAGTCAACTTTAAACTCTCTTCTATAATTTCTATATCTATTGGCTTATTAATAAATAAATAGGCGGGTAACTTTTGATTTAGAGCAATTTCAGCACCTGCTTCAGAAATCATTGTAGTAACACCCCACAAATTTTGATCGCCAACTCTTAGCTGCACTATCCGCTGCAAATCAAACCATTCATACATATCTGCTTTCGGTGCATCTATTAAAATTAATAGGGTAATGCCAATCATTATTAAGTTATAAACACTCCATATCCAACCTAAATTTATACCTGTAATTTGTTGCGTAGTTTTGGGTGCAATATCGAGATTTAGCCATAAACTAACGGCAGTAGCGATAAACAAAATTATCAATGGTAGGGCTAAATTCCAATTAAAAATATAGCGATTCTTAATCATACCCTTGGGTGTAACTTGAAATCCTTTTGCAAAAGGATTAATCATAACTTGGATGGTATTTACTGCTAAAGGAAAACATATTATTAGTGAATAAATATCTGATAGCAAAGCGGAACAAGAGCGATAATTTAACCAAGAGAATGTTGCTAAATTCACTAAGTAGTAAGGTAATAAAAAAAATAACAATTCTGCTCCTGTTGAACGGATAGGAATCACAGCGAAAAATGAATATGCTAATGGGATAAGTAAAAAATAAACACGCGAAATATTACCAAACCAATATAGCAATCCAGCTAAAGAAGCTAACCTTTGCATGAGGGTTAGCCCAGGAATTTTTAAAGGATTAGATTTAATAAACAGCGCCTGGAGTGTACCTTGTCCCCACCTTAATCGTTGGGTTGCATAGCCGGCAATATTTTCTGCTGCTAAACCAGCACTTAATTTTTCATTTAAATAAATCAAACGATATCCTTGAGCAGATAAGCGAATTCCGGTAAAATAATCTTCACTCAAAGACTCAGTTACAAAACCTCCAATCTGATCTAAAGCACTTCTGCGAACGACAAAGGATGTACCAGCACAAATCGCACTACCTGAAGAATCACGACTTGTTTGAATTTGACGATGAAAGACTTCTGCCTCATGGGTGAGAACATTTTCTAAGCCTAAATTACGGGCTATGGGATCAGCATTATAAAAGCTTTGGGGCGTTTGTACAAGGGCAACTTTTTCATCTTGGAAAAAGCCAATAGTGCGAGTCAGAAAGTTTCTGTTGGGGACAAAATCAGCATCAAAAACTACAATTAATTCTCCATTTGTTTTTGCGATCGCATGATTCAAATTACCCGCTTTCGCATAACTGTTATCAGGTCGCGTCATATAGTGACAGCGCAATTCTTCTGCCAATTCTTTCATTTCTGAACGATTGGTATCATCCAAAAGATAAATTGTTTTATTTGCATAATCTAGCGCTTGACAACCAATAATTGTCCGCCGTAAGATAAAAACTGGCTCGTTATAGGTTGGTATTAAAATATCAACAGATGGTACAAAGCTACCACTGATTACAGCTAGTGATTTCACGTCTGCTTCGCGGTGACGTTCTTTGATATTCAACATGAACAATAGCTGTATAGTAGTATTGAGTAGCATTAACATCTCTGCAAAAAATAACCCTAGACTAAATACTCCATTCAACGGATCTACTAAATTTAAGGTAGATAGCGATCGCCACAGAATATACCGCAAAGTTAAAATGATTAAAATTCCCACTATTAAGCGTTGTGACCAAATCCGGGGTTGTGGGGAGATTTTCATCACCACAAACACAGTTAGCAATAATCCGATAGTGGGTAGTAGTAAATATTTACTATCTATTTTTGGCACTTCTAACCACATTGGTGGGTGCATTTGCCAGTAATTGATTTGAGCAAAAATTCCACTAATTCTAGCTTCACCAGCGAACCATCCTACTACAATGATGCCAGATAAGAAAAAAACGCCTAATAAAATCAGCGTTGCTGTGTGGAATCGAATAACTTTCTTAGATACAGTATTTTGCGGTGGTTTGTAGCTAAACTTTAATTTTGACATTTCGCCCTTTTGCACCTGAATGTTATCTGCGAAAAAAGCATTTCACCCGATTTTTGTGACGTATCTTTTTGAAAAAATGTAACAACATATTTCTAATAATACTTTATATTACAAAATATTTTCCTGTATTTAAGAATACATAAACTATTCTTGACTAAAGTTCTAGTTTTTTATAAGATATTCAAATATTTGCTTGATTAAAATCAGCTAAAAATAAAAAGATAAATATTAAACAGATTCTTATCTGAAATTAATTTAAGTGATGGTACGATGCTTTAAATTGTCCTTTGAGATGAATTCAATGATTCATTGAAAGGTGTTGTATGCAATTAACAGATTTTCTTGGTCTTGTACATCCAGCGATCGCAATCATATTCGTGTTTCCACTCATCGGTACAGTAGTTAATTTTGCTTGGCAAACACGCCAACGCAGACTGCAAACTCTAGCCGGGAATAAGAGCAAAATTCCGCCAGTGGTGGGTACAGAACATAAGCAGTTAGGCGAATGGCTAACAAGTGCAGTTGTTGGATTAACTTTAATCGGATTAAGCTATCCTATTGGCAAAAATATTATCAAAAATCAATTGTGGAATCAGACACCTTTTCAAGTTGTGTTTATACTGTTAATATTTGCTGCAACTATCGCCTCTTTAGTCTTCCTGTTTCGGGCAAAGCAGCGGGTGTGGCGGGCAGTTTTTGCAACTTTAACTGGTGCAGGTTTAGTAATTCTAGGTTGTCAGGATGGAGTATATCGCCGCACTAATGAGTGGTACTGGTCACACTATTATATTGGCATTACCGCAGCACTGCTGATGATTTTTTCATTAGCGATTGTTCAAGATATTTATCAAGATAAATCTAATCGCTGGCGTATCGTCCATACGATTTTAAACTGTATTGCTTTGTTGCTATTTATTGGACAAGGTATGACAGGGACACGAGACTTATTAGAAATTCCCTTGAGTTGGCAAGAAACCTACATTTATCAATGTGATTTTGCTAATAAAACTTGTCCAACGCCAAATCCACAAGTAGCAAAATAGGTGGGGGAGTGAGGGAGGTGAGGGAGCAGGGGGAGCAGGGGAGCAGGGGGAGCAGAGGAAAGTAATTAATAACCAATGCCCAATGCCCAATGCCCAATGCCCCATGCCCAACTCTTATTTGCCTAATCATTGTAGTGGGAGAGTCACAATTACTGTTGTACCAATACCTTGCTCACTTTCTAATTGAATATGACCACCATGTAACTCCACACATTTTTTCACTATGGTGAGTCCTAATCCTGTTCCTTGAATTACGCCTACATTACTGGCGCGATAGAAAGTTTGAAATAGATGGCTTTGGTCTTTGAGAGGAATGCCCATCCCCTGATCTTTGACCTGGAAAGTTGCGAGGCGATCTTTGCAAATCAAATCAAACCAAATAGTGCTATTCGGAGGGGAATATTTGATGGCATTAGAAATCAAATTGGTTAAGATACAATTTAGTAAGTCTTCATCCATTTTGGCTTGGGTCGATTCCCCTTGAAAAGTAAAGATAATACTGTGCTGACTACCTGCATTAACTTGAAGAATATCTGTGAGTTCGTTACAGAAATTTTCTAAATTTAAAAGTGTAGGTTTGCATTCGAGTTTGGCTGCTTCTGTTTTACTCAAGAATAATATCTCATCCAAGAGATGAAGCATCTGGTTGATAGCATTTTGTATTCGATCAAAATATTTAGTTTTTCGACCATCAGTTAGTTTATCGCTGTTGTATTCAAGGATATCCACAGCCGTCCGAATCGTAGTCATAGGGGTGCGAAACTCGTGGGAAACCATTGCTACAAAGTTCGACTTTAACTCGTTGAGTTCCTGTTCTTTTGCCAGCGCTTGACGGGTGCGTTCTTCACTCTCCCGTAGTTGGTTGAGAATTTCGCTTCTTTCAATGGCATAGCGAATGGCACGCACTAACCTTTGTATAGTCATTTGATCTTTAACTAAATAGTCTTGTGCGCCTTCTGCCAATGCTTGCAGTGCTAAATCTTCATCATCAAGGCCTGTTAATACCACAACTGGGATATCTGGTACTGCTGCCCGAAATTCTTTCAATGTGTCCAGTCCAATAGAGTCTGGGAGGCTGAGGTCTAACAAAACTAGATCGAATCTGCGTTGTCTTCGACTCATCATCTGAGAATTATTAAGGGTGGACGCGGAGTTTTCCCTGCTAGCATCTATTGCCTCAGATAGCCGTTCAACATGTAACATCTGCCATTGTTCTTGATCTGCATGTAAAAATATCCGGCGTAGCAGATGAGCATCACTGGCACTATCTTCTACTAATAGAATGTGAATTGTGAGCTTTTCCATAGTGCAGGGTTATATCAATTTGTTAGATAATCACCTGATTTGCTATTTGTCAGACAGGGTTTAATTCTCTGATGTTGTAGGCAACAATCGAAATTTGCAAGCTTGTTATTTTCGTGGTAATGTTGCTGCTGTCAGCCAGAAATCTTTGATCAACTGTAAAACCTGAATGAATTGGTAAATATCAATAGGTTTTGTTACGTAGCAATTAGCACTAAGATTATAGGAGCGCAGGATATCCTGCTCATCAGATGAAGTAGTAATTATGACAACAGGAATGCATTTAAGATTTGGGTCTGATTTGATTTCTGTTAGCACTTCGCGCCCATCCATTCCGGGAAGATTTAGATCGAGTAGGATTAAGTCGGGACGGGGAACATTAGTAAATTCTTCTTGCTCCCGTAAGTAGTTGATAGCACTTTCACCATCCTCAACCCAATGCAAGTTATTAGGGATTTGAGCATTTAAAAAGCCTTTGATGGTTAGGTTAGCATCACTAGGAGAGTCTTCAACTAGCAAAACTTCAATGGGTCGCAATCCCTGATGATGAATCATGCAGTTATCAGAATGTTATTAAGCAGACATAGAGTATATATACTAAAGATACCTTAATTTGCGTTGAGGGTAAGATAAAATACTGTTCCTATGCCCGGTTCTGACTCAACCCAGATGCGACCACCATGCCGCTCGACGATTTTTTTGCAGATAGCTAGACCAATACCTGTACCAGGAAATTCTCGACGAGTATGAAGACGGCGGAAAACTTCAAAAATCCGTTCAAGATACTGAGGCTTAATACCAATGCCATTATCCTGTACCCAGATGAGCCATTCTGAGTGATGAGTGCTGAGTGCTGAGTGCTGAGTGGGGAGTGGGGAGTGGGGAGTGGGGAGTGAGGAGTGAGGAGTGGGGAGTGGGGAGTGGGGAGTTAGGAGTTCTTCTTCTGCTTTCTCTCGTTCCTTGAGGAGGGCGCTAATGTGAATCTGGGGTGGCTCTTGTCGGCAAAACTTGATGGCATTGCTGATCAGATTTTGGAATAATTGCACCATTTGGGTTTTGTCTGCGAGTAACTTTGGCAAAGGATCATGGGTGATGATGGCTTTGCTTTGAGCGATCGCTACATGTAAATTATTAAGAGCTAAACTGAGTGCAGTGTTACAGTCAACGAGAACAAATTCTTGACCGCGAGTCCCGATGCGAGAATAAGCTAGCAAGTCTTGAATCAACTGCTGCATCCGCTTTGCCCCATCGATAATATAACCAAAGTATTCCTGGGCAGACTCATCTAGACAGTCTTGATATTCATTTTCTAATAGTTGGGTATAGCCCGTTACGGCTCGCAATGGTTCTTGTAAATCGTGGGAAGCCACATAGGCAAATTGCTCTAACTCTTGGTTAGAGCGTTTTAGTTCCTCATTCAGCTTTTGTAATTCTGCCGTCCGCGCTTGTACTTTAATCTCTAGTTCTTCATTGGCCTGTTGTAGTGCAAGTTGTGCAAGGTTGCGATCGCGCAGCGCAATTTGCTGTTCTGTAATATCTGTGTCAGTGCCTACCCACTCTTGAATTTTATTGTTGGCATCCAAGATGGGAACTGCACGCACAGCAAAAAATCGATAGCTACCATCTGCAACTTGTAGGCGATGTTCAATTTGATAAATACCCTTTTTCTCAAGTGCTTGTATCCAAACTTGTGATGTCCGTTCTCGGTCTTCAGGATGAATTGCATCAAGCCAGCCCCATCCCTTGACTTTTTCTTCACTTTGCCCTGTCAAGGCTCGCCAAGCAGGAATGTCTTCTACTACCTCACCATTAGCATTAGTGATCCAAACAGCTTGAGAAGTGGCAATTACCAATGAGCGATAGCGCCGCTCACTTTTTTCTAGGGCAATTTCTGCCAATTTTTGGCGGGTGATATCTTGAAAGAAAATTGATATTCCTTCCGATGAGGGGTACATCCAATATTCAAACCAGCGGTCAAACGGTGGATAAAATTCCTGCATCTGAATGACTCGCTGTTCTGCCAAAGACTGGAAATAGGCATGATAAAACTGATGTTCAACAGCTTCGGGGAATACTTCCCAAATGCTTTTGCCAATTAAGTCTGCGGGTTGCTTGTTGAACATTTGTCCCGCTCTTTGATTGACGTAGGTGTAGCATGAGTTGCGATCGAGGGCAACAAAGGCATTTGTAATAGTTTCTAAAATATCTGCTAGTTTTGCTTTTGCAGCTTGTTGTTCCAGACGAATAGCTTCTTGTGATAAAGCCTTATTAAGGCGAATTTGCTTTTGCAGCAGTAAGTAAACCACAATTAGCAAAAGGAAACTCAAAGCATACCCCAAAGCAACTACAATCACGATTTGGCGAAAAAGAACATCTGTTAATGCTGTCCGCTGTTGCAATAAAGTTTTTTCTTCATTGTCCATTGCCTGGAGTTGTTCGCGGATCTCTATACTCCGATCTGCGATCGCTATTTGAGTAGATTGATCTAAACGTTCTTGCCCAATCAAATCAATGGATTGCTCAAGCAGGGAAAATTTCTGTGCAATCAGGGGTTTAAGTTTATCAAGCCGCCCTTGTTGGCTAGGGTTATCACTACTTAGCTGTCGGATGACTTTCAGCACCTCATAGACCTTCTGCTTCTCACCTTGATAAATTTCTCGGTAAACTGTGTTTTTGGTGATAATGTAACTACTTCGTGCTCCTTCAGCATTACCGAGGCCGATACGTACATGATCTAGGGCTTTTATGACTTGATGAGTATGAACTACCCATCGCTTTTCTTCCGTCAACCTTTGGATACTTAAGTAAGAAGCTGTTCCGACGCCACACAATAGCAGTAATGCCAAGCTAAAACCGCCTGCAACAAATTTTTCTAACAGTTTGTTCATGGAATACTCGCAAAAGTGTAGCTAATATAATCACATCAGTTTTAGCTCTAATAGCAAGCTGCTGACGACCATTAAATTCAACAGTACAGTGTTATTACGTATAAACAGTACCGTGTTATTACGTAGATTTAACTCTTATGTTTATGCTAATGGATGTATTGGGATTTCGGATTGCGAAACCTGTGGTAAGCCACGCTAACGCACCTATGTAGGGATGATGCAGTTTTTGACACAAAAAAATGAGTAGATAATTGTGGTTCTTACACCACATATCCACTCGTTTTTTACTGTATTAGGTTTACAACTTTCTTGTTAACATTTGGGAAAGTTCAAACTGATTAACGTGACTCAGTTCCCTGATTGGGGCTACCTGCTACAGAATCTTCTCCTGGTGCTTCTGGAGTAGCAGTGGATTTAGCATCACTCTTTTCAGCATCGCCAGTTTTGCGAATACTTTCGTCTACGGGGGTTTGGTAACCACCAGAAGCAGTAGGTGTAGCTTCTTGATTATTAGATTTTGGTTTCTGTTGTTCAGCCATGACTACATTCCTAATTATTTATTCTTGAGATGATCTTAAGAAAATGAGGTGCGTGAGTGTATCTATCCAAAATCTAGTTATGGCTGATTAGTCCCTATGTCGGAAGTATTGTTTTGTACTACTCATGTATTTTCCGAGTCACCTTTTTTAGCGCCGGAAGAGAGAAATTCTTTAGTCTTTTGGACTACCTGATACCGCCATCTACTTACCAATATCACAACTGATTTATAGGACTCATATTTGATTTATGAAAAAACTCAGTACAACTAAGAAGCCTTCTTGACTGTTGCCTATTGCCTATTGCCTATTCCCTGCCTACGCAAATCAGTTCAGAAATCAAAGCGGATTCCTATAGTAGGATTGCTATAGCCGGATAGTTCAGTTTATGAAGTTAGCATACACAAACCATATAAATTGATCACTATCTCTTTAAAAATTTTGGAAGTAAATTGGTCATGAATGCTGAGGTGATTCTTCGTTTGAGAAAGAGAAACTGGAGCAAACACTCTACAGTACAAATGAAAGGTTACTAAAACATGGATTTTATCAACCAAGCACAGAAGTTGGCAGATACGGTTAGAGATAAAACTCAAGAAGCAGCTAATAATGTAGTAAATGGGATGGATGAGGTAGTTGATGGAATAAAGAACGCTACTGCCGAGATAACTATTTCAAGTGTCCATGCAGTTAATGATTTACAAAATTTGTCAACCATCGCAGCACAATCAGGTTTTCAAACTGTTCAAAATGTTAGTAAAACATTTCAACAAAATGCTGTTGGAGTTGGCGCATCTGGTATGATTATGGCTGATGCTTTGCAAAATTTACCAAAAACAGCTGCCGAATTAGCCCAAGAGATGCCCAAGATTGCAAATAGGCTGAGATATCGTGCTGGTGTTCGCGTGGGAGACTTACCTCGCTCTGATGCAGATGTCATGAAGCTTTTTGAGAAAATTCCTGGTACATCAAAGCTTGGAGGTAAAGAATATACAATTCGTCAATTTCTTAGAGATAAGCATGGTAGCCATATAAATCCACGTTCTAAAGGTGGATCAAATGGTGCTGATAATATCCTTTGGGAAGTAGGTGCTGACAATCTCCGCCGAGGTGCCAAAGTAATGACCGTTGGCGAACAGTTTTATATTCGGGTTTATAATGCGGTAGATTCTATTGTCAGCAATTCTGGAACAATCGCCAAACTTGGTATTACTGCAACAGGAACAGCTATTCTCACCCAGGTTATAGTAACGGCAATTTCTTACTCTTTGGATCTTTATCGGGGTGATATTACTGTTGAAGAGTATAAAAATCTAGTTTTGGAAGCAGCAAAGGCAGCAGGTATTGCAACACCAATTGTTTTTTTGGTTTTGGTGGCTGTGTTAGCTTTATTTCCAGAATTTACAGTCATTTTGTCGGCACCAGTTGTTGTCGCAGGTTTCAATGCTTTATTTGGTATTAGTATTGCTACACCCATCATCCAATCGCTAGTTCGTCATGTGGAAGCTGGAGGTTTTGGGATAGAAACTGCTGATGCTTACAAGAGTGCGTTTGATGGTACTGCGCTCTGAAATAAGCTATTCCATACTTAAATTGCATAACTAGGGTGGGTGTCTCGCCCGCCCGTAGCCAAAGGCGAGCTTTTTAGTCTAGATTGGATAGGTTAGTTTAATATCACTTTTTGAGTTTTACCTTGTAGAGTAATTCATCTTTAATCCGGTTGAGAATTGAAGTCTCATCCAGGTTTGTCAAAATCCGATTAATTACTGCTTTCGGCCCATCAGGCCCCCAAGTTGCGCCATTGGCTAAATAAACTTTGGTAACTTGTCCAATCCCGTAAGAAGAAACACCAGCTACTCCCCCTTGGGTAATTGCCACCGATAGATAAGGGCCTAGCGCAATGCCACCTGTAGCTGTTGCAGAGATCCCAAGTAAAGTTTTTAATCCACTCAAGCCCAAATTTGCTAATAATTCACTCGCACCGATGCCGCCCATACTCAGGGCGATTTTTTGTAGCAGTTGTACAGCGCCGGCTTCGGTCATTGAGAAGCCATAGAGTTTAGATAAACCTAAAATTAGAGCAATATCAATGACCACACTACTCAGAATATCTACCACAGTTACGGGATTAAGTGCGATCGCTAATGCCTTAGTCATCACAGCCTTCCAAATCAACTGATTGGCATTCTGCTCCCGAATCATCAGTTTTCGCTCAACCAATTGCTCATTGACAACATCTGCATAAAGCATGGTGTTAAGAGCAACTAAGGCTTTACCCTCACGATGCAGAATTTCCAAAATTTTCAGTTTCAGTTCCTCGATTTGGGCATTCCCTGTACGCAACTGTATACCCCTCGTACCATCAGGGCGACGAATCGCTGTCTTTACCAATGGCGATGCCGCAGCCATGACAATTTCTAAAGGTGTAAGTAATTCCCGCACTCTTTCATCCCGGATTTTGTGATAAATTGCCATCCGGTCTGCTTCTGGATACTGGTCTACTTTGTTAAACACCAAAATGATCGGTTTACCTGCTTCCCGCAACTGAGAAAGGGCGGTGTATTCTAGTTTCGTCATGTCGCCAGATATCACAAACAGAATCAAATCCGCTTGTTTGGCAATCTGTTCAGCTAAGGCGGCACGGGTTGCACCATCTACTTCGTCCAACCCAGGAGTATCAATTAATTCCACCTGCGATTGACCTACACCAGGGAGAGTGACTCGCAAAGCACGTTCAGTTTCCCCAATCATTTCCTCGCTAATACTCCAATTAACTGTTTGTGCAGCACGAGTGACACCATGCAGTGGCCCAGTTTCAAATACCGTTTGCCCAACCAAAGAATTGAGTAGCGAAGACTTCCCGCGTCCCACCATGCCAAAAGCCGCAATCTGCACCACCATCCGGTCTAACTTTCCCAACATGGTTTCCAACTCAGCAATTTCCGTCTCTAACCCGTTTTTTTCTTGGGGGGTGAGGTCGAGATTAGCTACCAAGTTTCGTAGCGCCGTTTGTGCTTGTTTATAATTCAGTTCTGTTTGAATGTCCTCAAAACTGAAAATGGCACTATCTAGTTCTTCTTCCCAACTGAGAGAATTTGGGTCAGTGTTAGCGGAATCGCTTTGATGAGGTTCAGGCATAGGCAATGTCGAAGTCATATTAATTTGAAATTTTGGATTTTAGATTTTAGATACACCCCCTCTACCATCCTAGTTATTTTTAGCAAGGCTTTGGCGAGACGAGACAAAGAGAGCAAAGAGAACAAGAGAAGAATAATTTTTACCCAATACCCAATGCCCCATGCCCAATTCCCAATTCCCAGAGACTAATGACTAATGACTAACAAAAAGTCATAAACTGAAAAATGCATCTAATATAACGCGTTAGGATCTTGACTAAATTACCTGTGCGGAAAATCGTTATTGCCGGCAACTGGAAAATGTACAAAACTCAGGCAGAAACCCAAGAGTTTCTCCGAGGATTTCTGCCCCACTTAGAAGAAACCCCCCAAGGGCGAGAAGTGATATTGTGCCCTCCTTTCACTGATTTAAGCGTTTTATCCAAGACTTTGCACGGTAGCCTCATCCAACTGGGGGCACAAAATGTCCATTGGGAAGAATATGGAGCCTATACGGGTGAGATTTCTGGCCCAATGCTGACAGAAAGTGGTGTGCGCTTTGTGATTGTCGGTCATAGCGAACGACGGCAATACTTTGGTGAAACGGACGCCACCGTTAATCTGCGCCTCCGAACTGCTCAAAGGTTTGGTTTGACTCCAATTCTCTGTGTTGGGGAAACTAAACAACAACGAGATGCGGGAGAAACTGAATCACTGATTGCTCTCCAACTCGACAAAGGCTTGGTAGATATTGATCAGAGTAATTTGGTAATTGCATACGAACCAATTTGGGCGATTGGCACCGGTGAAACTTGTGAAGCAGCGGAAGCTAATCGAATAATTGGCTTAATTCGTAGCCAGTTGACTAATCCAAATGTATCAATTCAATATGGCGGCTCAGTCAAGCCCAATAATATCGATGAAATCATGGCTCAACCAGAAATTGATGGCGTTTTAGTGGGAGGAGCAAGTTTAGAACCTGAGAGTTTCGCTCGGATTGTGAATTTTCAGTCAGTGTAATGTGCCTTCTTTTCGTTCCCATGCAGAGCATGGGAATGCCTAATGTAGATAAGAAGAATTCAGAACTCAGTAGTCAGAATTCAGAATTGAATTTTGTACGACTGGGTAATGAATATTGCTTAAAAAGATTGCTCTTTGTGGGCGGAAGAAAATTAAAATATTTTTCAAGAGTTGATACTCCACCCGTGAAAGGATGGAGTATTCTGAATTCTGACTCCTGTTAGCGGTAGCGGGGCGTTTAGCCCATTCTGACTCCTGTTTTATGCCAAGGAACTTGATAATTCGAGGACGCTGTTTCGATTGGGGACAGCGGACTTATTTGATGGGTATTTTGAATGTGACGCCTGATAGCTTTAGCGATGGGGGTGAGTTTAATACTACCTCTGCTGCTTTAGTACAGGCGCAAGCACTGGTAGCTGCTGGTGCTGACATAATTGATGTGGGCGGTCAATCGACTCGACCAGGGGCAAAGCAAATAACTCTGGCGGAGGAACTTGACCGGGTTCTATCGGTGCTACAAGTAATAAGACCAGAAATTTCAGTCCCGATTTCTGTAGATACTACTCGTGCTGCTGTAGCTAGGGCATCTGTAGAAGCTGGAGCGGATATGATTAATGATATTTCTGGCGGCACTTTTGACTCAGAAATGTTGCCAACAGTTGCAGAGTTAGGTGTGCCGATGATTTTAATGCACATCCGGGGAACACCACAGACAATGCAACAACAGACTGATTATCAAGATTTGCTCACAGAAATTTATAGTTTTTTGGCTCGGCAAATTGAGGCAGCAACCACTGCGGGCATTGACCTGGATAAAATTATTATTGATCCTGGTATTGGTTTTGCGAAAAACTATGAGCAGAATTTAGAAATTTTTCGCGATTTGCGATCGCTAACAAAACTCAACTGCCCTATCTTGGTAGGAGCATCCCGTAAAAGTTTCATTGGTCGGATTTTAAATCAACCAGATCCCAAAGCACGAGTTTGGGGAACGGCAGCAGCTTGTTGTGCTGCTATTTTTAATGGCGCTGATATCCTCCGAGTTCACGATGTTCAAGAAATGCGTGATGTTTCACTAGTAGCCGATGCCCTATTAAGACAAGCTACACAGCCTGATTGTTAGGTATTATCGTTCTTCATTTTTTTTGCCGTTACCTTCTTGAGTCACTGACTCGGCTATCAACTCCTGAAACATTTCACTTGAGTTAGCTGGGTCTACAAAGACAATTTTGGCATTATTGCTCTCACCAAGTTTTTGGCTAGCATCTACGTAATCTTGAGCCACTAGATACCGCAAAATGTCCCTACTATCTGGATTAGCACGGAGAGCTTGAGAAATGATTTGCACTGAAGCCATAGTTCCTTCTGCTTTTTTAATGGCAGCTTCTTTTTCTCCTTCTGCTTCAGTAATCAACGCCCGTTTTTTGATGACGGCGGCTTGCTCCTCTTCTCTAGACTTTCGTACACTCTCAGGTAGAGTAATTCTCTGAATATCTAACCGGAGAATTTCAACTCCCCAATCTGCCGTTATATTATTCAACTGGTCTAAGATAGCTGCGTCCATCTCCGCTCTGGAGACGTTGGTCTGTTCTAAGGTATTCTGAGCAATAATTTCCCGGAGTGTGGTTGTGGTCAGCTGTGTCAATGCTCCTTGCAGATCCTCAATAGCGTAAAAGCTTTTCTCAATATCTCTGATGCGCCAGTACACAATAGCGTCCACTTCCACATAAATATTATCTTGGGTGATCACATTTTGAGGTTTAATGTCTGTAAACTGCTCTCGTGTAGTATCTTCCATCACAATCTGATCGACCAAGGGAACGATAAAATTCAGCCCCGGCTTAAGTTTCCGATGATACCGCCCCAAGCGTTCGACTAAGGCTTCATTTCCTTGATTAATCAGTTTTGCAGAACCTAATGCATAACCTATAAGGGCTAAAACTATAGCAATAATTGGCTCCATGTATGCTCCTATTCAGCTTTGGGGAGAATTTAGTGTAAAGGATATGCTACTAGCTTGTCATATCTTTGAGTTTAATGTTTTGAGTCTGTAATTTTATCAACACCGGCAGCGATATTGAGTCGCTGTGCGTCTTGTACGCATTCTGTTGAGTAAGACTGTTTTGCAGAATGCGTAGAAGCTCTGCTTCTTGTCATCAGACATCGCTATTAAAGCACCTTGATTACACCCTGGCAAGGACTACTTGATGTAATTAAGGTTACTCGTACTGATATCTTCAGACAGGCTAGACTTACATGCAGTATATTCACTTAAATTTAATTAAATTAACGTAAAATTTAGTAGTAATTTAAAAACTCCACTATAAATCGGGTTAAAATTGGCTTCAACCATTAAAAATGTAAAAATATTATGGGCAGATTGTTAATCAAAGTTATAGGTTTAATTCTACTTTTCACAGGTTTATACTTTTTTGGTCAAAACATTATATTTGTTAGCGGTTACTACATACCTTTTTCGAGAAGATTACCAGCTACAGTTTCCGTCTTAGCAATTATGTCAGGTGTGTTTACATTGGTGTTTTTTCGCAGAGAAGCTAGTCAGCTGGGATGGATTTTGTTAGGTATTGGCATAGTACTAGTTTTCTTGAGTGGTGGAGTAATTTTCAGATCAACTAGCTTATGGAATTTATTTGTTGCTTTCGCCTCATTAGCAGCCGGGTATAAATTATTTAATGAGGGTAGAATAAACTTTTGAAATTTGCAAACATAGTCATTTTTCCTCATATTTACTATAGCAATCCTATTTAATTAGTGAGAGTTAAAAGTCATATAGCGGTTCTCAGTTGAGTGAGGTACAAGAACCCCACCCCCAACCCCCTCCCCGCAAGCGAGGAGGGGGCTATAGTGTACCTTGTATGATTAGGAAACGCTATAGTTCCCCAATTTATCAAATAAGTTGGGGATTTTTTTCTTACGAATAAATGAGGTTTGTTATAGTAGCTAAAACTACATTTATCTACAATCAGTAAAATTTGACATTATAATTTTCTCATCTGCTCTAATGCTGCTGAGACTGTATTAGAGGTTGTTTGAAAAGTGTTTCGCTGTGACTTTAATCACTTTTAGATCCCCCTAAATCCCCCGATAAATTGGGGGACTTTAATTCCGGTTCCCCCCTTTTTAAGGCTACGGTGTACACACATCTTTTTGCTGGGTGCAAAATGTGTATTGATCCCC